>NZ_LZHP01000014.1:0-4794 GCF_001690605.1 Gilliamella sp. Nev6-6
AGTGTTAATATCCGAGCGGGTAAAGACGTGAACATCAAAGGCAGCGAAGTCATTGCGCAGCGTGATATCAAACTGCAAGGTGAAAACGTCAACATTGAAGCACTAGATGCCAAAACGACGTATAAAGAAGAGTATAAACACCAAAAATCAGGGCTTACTGTGGCGGTAACGGGTACGGTTAGTGATATGTACAACGCTAATCAAACCCGAGAGCAAGCCAAAAAACAGACTAACGAAAAAACCAAAGCGTTAATGAATATCAAAGCGGGGCTACAAGCGGGTAATGCGGCGTTAGAGACAGGTGCGAATTTACAAAATGGGGTACCTGAGGCGTCGATTGGAATTAACCTTAGCTTGGGTAGTGAAAAAACCAAGCGCACGGTAAACCAAGAGCAACATACGGTAGTGAGTAGTGGTATATCAGCGGGTCATAATGTCAGTATTATAGCCACGGGCAATGGACAAAAAGAGAGCGGCGATATTAATATCATCGGCAGTCAGGTGTCAGCAGGACATGATGCGATGCTCAAAGCCAACCATGATGTTAACATCGTAGGTCAAGAAAACACGAGCAAAACTGACACGAAAGAAAAGAGCAGCAGTGGCTCGGTGGGTGTGGGTTATAACTTTGGTGGACAAAAAAATGGCTTTAATATCTCAGCCAATGCGAGCCATAGTAAATCTCGAGAAAAAGGCAATGGTACCGACTGGACAGAAAGCGTGGTTGAAGCGGGTAATAAGCTCACAATCATAACGGGGAACGATGCTAACATTATTGCAGGACAAGTTAAAGGTGATAGGGTGGTTGCCGATATTGGTCATGACCTGAATATCGAATCAAAACAAGACAGCGATGAGTTTCATTCTAAAAGTACTTCTGCCTCGGCAGGGGGTAGTATCTCAATGGGCGGAGGCGGTAGTGCCAATGCATCAGCGAGTAAAACTAAAATGGACAGCAACTGGCAAAGTGTTACTGACCAATCGGGTATTTTTGCCGGTAAAGGTGGCTTTGACATTAAGGTAGGCAACAACACCGACCTAAAAGGGGCGGTCATCTCCTCGGAAGCCGAAGACCCGAGCAAAAACCGCCTTGATACGGGCACAATAAGCTTTAGTGATATCGAAAACAAAGCGGACTACAAAGTCAGTAGCAGCAGTGCTGGCATTAGCTCCAGTGGCATGCCATCGATGCCAACCAGTCGTAACAAGTCAGAGAAGGCAAACTCGACGACGCAATCTGCGGTATCAGAAGGCACGATTATAATTCGCAACAAGGACGGACAACAACAGGATATTGATGATTTAAGCAGAGATACCGAGCAGGCGAGTAACGAGCTCAAACACATCTTTAGCAAAGAAAAAGAGCAAGACATCATCGACCAAACACGCTTAGTGAGTGAGATTGGCGGTGAAACCTTAACCATGCTCAATCATATCGACCGCATAAGCGCAGAATCTGCAGCGAACAAAAAGCTAAAAGAAGAGCAAAAAAAAGCGAAAGAGCAAGGCCTCGTTTTAACCGACGAGCAGGAACAGAAAATCTATGAAAAGGCCTACAACAATGCGATGAACGAAGGGATGTCAGCGATGGGCAGTGACACCCGTCAAGGCGTTGAAATGGCGGTTAACATTATTAATGGGCTAATCACGGGCGACATGACAGGGGCTGTTGCGGGGGCATTAGCACCGAAGATAGCCACCATAATCAAACAACAGACAGAAGGAAACACCGTCGCCAACACAATTAGCCATGCTATACTGGGCGCAGTGGTTGCTGAGCTACAAGGCAACTCAGCCTTAGCGGGAGGTTTAGGGGCAGCAGCGAGTGAACGTAGTGCTGAAGTCATAGCGGGCATTTTATATCCGGATAAAGCAGTCACAGAGTTATCGCAAGAAGAGCGACAAAAAATCAGCGCACTATCCCAACTAGCTACAGGTCTTGCCATCGCAGCATCTGGTGGAGATATCCAAGATATGAATACGGGGATTGCTGCGGGGAAAAATGCGGTTGAGAATAACTTATTAAGTAATAAAAGTGGCGTTGAAAAACTTGATAAAGAGAGTAAAAAGCTTTATGAAAAAATCAAAGATATTGTCGGTTATGATGAAGTAGATAAATTGCAGCAGCAATATAACGATTGTAAAACAGAGGAGTGTAAGGCGAACGTTTATAATCAGTATATACAAAAAGAACAAGAAGCAGGACGAAGATTAGTTGATTTATATAAAACAGGGAAGCTATCAGAGGATGAATATTACCAGTTAGTTACATGGTATTCTGACACAATGCTTGAAGGAATAAAGCAAAGCCAGATTGACAATAGTAAAAATCATTCATTTGTTGATTGGGATATTAATGATGCATCAGCGTGGGATTGGACAGCATCAAACATTATTAACAATCCTTATTTAAATGAGATAAGGAGTTTAATTTTACTTGATAAATGGCGTTCTGAAGGTTTATCTGAATCAGAGATACAAGAAAGATTTATTAAGAATGGAATTCTCGATTCGTTTGGTTCAGGACCTGAAGTCAATAAAATTATTCATCAGGTTCGTAATGGTGGTTTAAGTTTAGAGGATGGGTTAAAATTAGCCTCGGCTGCAGCATTTAGTAAGTTCACCGATAAAACTGCTGGTGCTGCTGGAAAGGTGGCAGACGACAATTATAGTCGAATTGTTCCTGGTGGAAGTCTTTCTGCACATGAAGCTGCAGGAGGACATTTAATTGCAAGACATGTAGGTAAAACAGAACAGGAGTTATTAGATAGAGTGTCTACTGGAAATGTTAAAACAGCATCTTCTTTTACTGATAGAGCGATAGCAGAATCAGTTACAAGTAAAGCGATTGAAGCAAATCAATCTAAAATAGATGCTTATCTAGCTGGAAACCAAAAAGGTTATTTAGAAATTGAATATAAATCATCATCACCAATAGGAATTAGTGTCTCGAAAGGACAAACAAATGTAAGTAAAGTGTCAAATGCTAGAATAATTATAGCTAGAGATTCTTCAATGCCTAATGGTTATAGAATTGTTACGGGGTATCCTACACCATGATAATAGCAACAGAAAAATATCCTGCATTATCTTATTATTTGAGATGTTATTTAAATCAAGATTTTGAAGAGATCTTTGGAAGTGCTGATAAAGCTTTAGATGCTTACAGGAAAACAGAAACAATTAATGAACAAAATGAGATTATTAAAGAAATTCGATCATTGTTAGAATCTTCTTATAGCGAGAAAGAACTACAAAAGATTATATTAGATGACATTGATTGTAATTATTTTTATCCAAATGAATGGTCATCTTGTCGAAATTGGTTGTTAAATATGCTTTTAAAATTAAAAAATTCATGATACCAATTTAGACGCGAAAACGACGTATCAAGAAGAGTATGAGCGCAAAAAATCAAGGTTAACTGTGGCGGTTACTGGCACGGCGAGTGATATTTACAAAGCCAACCAACCCCGAGAGCAAGCGAAATTTGATAAAGAAAAAGAACAAACCCGACAAGAAATTGTCACCAACTTAAAAGACTTAGGCGCCCAGATTAAAGACCTAAAAGATGCCATGGATAAACAGAATAACAATGGCAATGAAAACAAAATGGGCAGTGACTTTAATAAAGGGGTTGATTCAGCCATTACCATTGTGACAGGCATGATGACAGGTGACATCGCCGGCGGTTTAGCGGGCGCCCGCCCCATGGTTGGCTGAACAAATCAAAATACAGGCGGGCGATAATGAAGCCGCCCGCTTAATTGCCCACACCATATTGGGTGCAGCTGTTGCCGAACTACAAGGCAACTCAGCCTTAGCGGGAGGTTTAGGGGCAGCAGCGAGTGAACGTAGTGCTGAAGTCATAGCGGGCATTTTATATCCGGATAAAGCAATAACAGAGTTATCGCAAGAAGAGCGACAAAAAATCAGCGCACTATCCCAACTAGCTACAGGCCTTGCCATCGCAGCATCTGGTGGAGATATCCAAGATGTGAATACGGGGATTGCTGCGAGTAAGAATGCAGTTGAGAATAACTTCGCAGCAGTTGTAGTTAGAGCTGGAGGGATGATTTGCGTAAGAATTTCGGTTTGCGCAAACTATGTTGCTGGAACAGGTTTAGCTGCATTATTAGGTATATCTGTGGTTAATAGCCTTAGTGAGAATGATAAAACTAATGCTATTAATGCGATTAGAAGTGGTGATTCATTTGCTATAGCTAGTTTGACTGAAGAACAAATAGATTTTCTAAATAAAAATAAAAATGATTTTCTTATCGCTGATTTTGCAGACAGAATACCGCTAATTCATGGGCAAGAAAGTAATTCAAGTACTTCACAAAACAACGGCGTTGGTGGCTCTTCAGACAGTAATAATATTGCTGGCTCTGGAAGTGTTGTCGCTGGAGGAGCCCCAGGATTACCGCCTGATGATGACGGAGATAATGATAAGCGACAAAATGAAAATAGCCAAAAATATCAAAAACAAAAACAAAAACAACAAGAGCGATTTGACGAATTAAAAGATATCTACGATAAAAATAACCCTACCACAGATTTAAAAATTGATGGGCAAACTATTCGGCAAGGTGCTAATGGAAATCGTTACTCCACTCGAATTTACGAAAGCCAAAATTTGACCGATAAACAAATATATAATTATGCGGAGGAACTAGCTGGACAGCCATTAACCAAAGTTAGAGATGGTATTTATACAGCACGATTACAAGATGGTACAAATATTACATTAAGAAATGTATCGAGCTCTAATACAGGTGCTCGTTGGACTAT
>NZ_LZHP01000015.1:0-31428 GCF_001690605.1 Gilliamella sp. Nev6-6
ATATGAGCAAATTATACACCATATATAGTGTTTTTCTAGGTTTTTTAATAAATAAAATAACTTGACAAGTTTAAAATCAATAATGACAAGTATTTATAAATTATTGGGATATAAAAAGAGAAAAGAAGAAAAACAAAAGTGCCCGCAAGTTCTGCACTTTTGTTAAAAAAATAGAATTAGAAATTGAAAATACTATGATTCAATATTTAACCAATCGGTGTGAAACACACCTTCTTTATCTATACGCTTATAGGTATGTGCACCAAAATAGTCTCGTTGCGCTTGAATTAAATTAGCGGGTAATACCGCAGAACGATAACTATCATAGTAGGCAATAGCTGCCGAAAGTGTTGGAACTGCAATACCTTGTTGTACAGCTAAAGACACCACATCACGTAATGATTGCTGATAAGCCTCAACTGTTTGATTAAAATAAGGTGCCAATAATAAATTATCGATCTCATTGTTATCAGTATAAGCATCAGTAATTTTTTGTAGAAACTGGGCGCGAATAATACATCCAGCTCTAAAAATTTTAGCAATTTCACCATAATTTAAATCCCACTGGTACTTATGAGATGCGGCTTTTAACTGCGCAAAACCTTGCGCATAAGAGATGATTTTACCCATATACAGCGCTTTACGAACCTTCTCTATAAGCACTTTCTTATCACCACTATATGGTTCGTTTTGCGGGCCTTTTAACACTTTTGCAGCCGAAATGCGCTGATCTTTAATAGCTGATAAATAGCGTGCAAATACAGACTCAGTGATTAAAGATAAAGGTTCCCCCAAATCCAATGCACTTTGGCTGGTCCATTTCCCTGTGCCTTTATTACCTGCTGCATCCAAAATCACATCAACTAAATAATTACCCTCATCATCTTTATGTCTAAAGATATCGGCTGTGATTTCAATCAAATAACTGTCTAATTCACCTTTATTCCAGTCGGTAAACACATCAGCTAGTTCATCATTAGTTAAACCCGCAGCATGTTTCAATACAAAATAGCTTTCAGCTATCAGTTGCATATCGCCGTATTCAATACCATTATGAGCCATTTTCACATAATGACCCGCGCCATTTGGTCCGATATAAGCGACACAAGGTTCACCATTAGCCTTAGCGGCTATTTTCTCTAATATCGGTGCAACTAGCTCATAAGCCTCTTTTTGTCCACCGGGCATAATTGAAGGCCCTTTAAGTGCACCTTCTTCACCACCAGAAACTCCTGTACCAATAAAATTAAAACCTTCATCTGAAAGCATTTTATTGCGACGAATGGTATCTTCAAAATAAGCATTCCCACCATCAATAATAATATCGCCTTTATCTAATAATGGACGTAGCTCATCAATCACCGCATCAGTCCCTTTACCTGCTTGCACCATAATAAGAATACGGCGAGGCTTCTCTAATGCATTGACAAAATCTTCAATGGTAAAGTAAGGAGCCAACTGTTTATCAGAATGCTCAGCCATGACTTGTTCGGTTTTATCTTTAGAACGATTATAAATAGCAACAGAAAACCCGCGACTTTCGATATTAAGTGCAAGATTTCGCCCCATAACCGCCATTCCAATAACACCGATTTGTTGTTTTGACATAATTTGGCTCCTTTATTAAACCTTTATAACCTTAACCATAAGGTTTTTTTTACAATATCTATAACGTACTTAAGTTTTATAAATTACGCTATATTCTGCCATAAAAAAAGCCGTATCAGAATACAATACGGCTATTTTTCATTACTTTAATAATATTTATTATCAACTGAACAAATCATGAACGCTTCATCATTTCAAAAAATTCATCATTAGTCTTAGTCATGGCTAACTTATCGATTAAAAATTCCATCGCATCAGTTTCACCCATTGGGTTAAGAATTTTACGTAAAATCCACATTTTTTGTAGCTCATCCGGTGAAGTCATTAAATCTTCTTTACGCGTACCAGAACGATTAAAGTCAATAGCAGGGAACACACGGCGCTCAGCAATTTTACGTGATAAATGAACTTCCATATTACCCGTACCTTTAAACTCTTCGTAAATGACTTCATCCATTTTAGAACCCGTATCAATCAGTGCAGTGGCAATAATAGTTAAGCTACCGCCCTCTTCTACATTACGAGCAGCACCAAAAAAGCGTTTTGGTCGATGCAGTGCATTCGCATCCACACCACCAGTTAATACTTTACCTGATGATGGAACAACGGTGTTATAAGCTCGAGCAAGTCGGGTGATCGAATCTAATAAAATAATGACATCTTTTTTATGTTCAACCAAACGTTTAGCTCGTTCAATAACCATTTCAGCGACTTGAACATGTCTTGCAGCCGGCTCATCAAATGTTGAAGCAACAACCTCACCTTTAACTAAACGCTGCATTTCGGTCACTTCTTCTGGTCGTTCATCAATCATTAAAACGACTAATTCACATTCAGGATGATTCACCGCTAAACTTTGTGCAATATTTTGTAGAAGCATTGTTTTACCAGCTTTAGGCGGTGCAACAATCAAACCACGTTGACCTTTACCAATTGGCGAGGCTAAATCAAGTACTCTCGCTGTGATATCTTCTGTAGAGCCATTGCCTCGTTCCATACGTAAACGAGAATTTGGATGAAGGGGAGTTAAGTTTTCAAAAAGGATTTTATTGCGGGCATCTTCTGGCTTATCATGATTGACTTCGTTAACTTTCAGTAAAGCAAAATAACGTTCGCCTTCTTTTGGTGGGCGAATTTTACCTGCAATAGTATCACCCGTCCGTAAATTAAACCGCCGAATCTGGCTTGGTGATACATAAATATCATCTGGTCCTGCTAGGTAAGAGCTGTCAGCAGAGCGTAAAAAGCCAAAACCATCTTGTAAAATTTCCAGCACTCCATCGCCAAAAATATCTTCACCACTTTTGGCATGTTGCTTTAAAATCGCAAAAATAATGTCTTGTTTTCTAAGGCGGGCAAGATTTTCAAGCCCCATTTTTTTCTCACCAAGCGCTACAAGCTCAGAGACAGAAGTGTTTTTTAATTCAGTTAAATTCATAATTTTAAAAATTCTTGAGGATAAAATTGATATGTTTGCAATTAATACTATTTGTGTATCTTTGTTTCATTTACTTATAAAAAATTCTTTCCCTTACAGCACATAAATTCAATCGATTACTAAGCTATTGATGATAATTAAAGATCTGTATGTAGAATTTCACCACTTTACCAATAAAAACAATGAATTTGTAGAAAGGAGTATTTGTAAGAAGCTCGCAATTTACACTAAAAATATCAATATGTCTAGATTTAATTGCATTAATTAGTCTTGTTTGTAAAGCCAAACAAAAAGAGCGGTACACAATGCACTACTCTCTTAATAATTATTATCTTAGTTTTTATTCAATTCTTAGTTCTTATGCAATATAAAGGCTATTTCATAATTGAGAATCGATAAAATTTTTAAGCTCCGCTTTAGATAGAGCACCGACTTGAGTCGAAACCACTTGCCCATTTTTAAAAATCAACAATGTTGGAATGCCTCGTATACCAAATTTAGGCGCTACATTAGGGTTTTCTTCAACGTTCAATTTGGCAATAATAATTTTATCATTATATTCCTGAGCTATTTCCTCCAGAATAGGAGCAATCATTTGGCAGGGTTGGCACCATGGAGCCCAAAAATCAACGAGTACAGGTTTTGCTGATTCATTAATTGTTTTATCGAATGTCTCTTCCGATAAAAGAACGATATTATTACTCATTTCTATCTCCAACATACTTTAACTTGACACAATAATAGATTACTTTGCATTTCTCGGCTAGTAATTATTATAATAGGACATAATTATTAGTGATGTCACGGTATTTAGTATGTTATAATCTCCAGATTCTGATAATTATATCTGCAACCATAATGATTCAATCATATCTTACCCAAACAACTTTTAGTCAATTTCCTCTTCATCCTTTGGTGTTAAAAGCACTTGAGAAAAAAGGGTTTGTTTACTGTACGCCAATCCAAGAAAAAACATTACCATTAACCACTACAGGGATCGATATTGCTGGGCAAGGGCAAACAGGAACTGGCAAAACAATGGCTTTTTTAGCCTCAACATTTAATCACCTGTTGAATCATAAACCTTTACCTGATCACAAAACCAATCAACCAAGAGCTATAATTCTTGCACCCACACGAGAATTAGTTGTGCAAATTTATCATGATGCACAAGCGTTATCTGAAGAAACAGGTTTAAAATTAGGATTAGCTTTTGGTGGCGATGGCTACGATAAACAATTAAAAATGCTATCTAACGGCGTAGATATATTAATTGCCACAACAGGAAGATTAATCGACTATGCTAAACAAAATTATATCAACCTAGAGGCGCTTCAAGTTGTCGTTTTAGATGAAGCCGATCGTATGTTTGACTTAGGATTCATTCGTGATGTACGTTGGATTTTCAAACACATTACGCCGCCACAAAAACGGCTAACCATGCTATTTTCTGCAACATTAACACATAATGTGCGTGAGCTCGCATTTGAACATATGAACAATCCACAGTATGTTGAAGTTGAGCCAGAACAAAAGATTGGTCACAGAATCAAAGAAGAACTATTCTTTCCATCAAATGAAGATAAATTAGCGCTTCTACAAACACTTATTGAAGAAGAATGGCCAGATCGCTGTATTGTGTTTGCTAATACCAAAGTGGCTTGTGAAAAGATTTGGCGACATCTTGTTGCTGATGGTCACCGTGTTGGATTACTCACTGGCGATATTGCTCAGAAAAAACGTTTATCAATTTTAGAGCAATTTACACAAGGTAATCTTGATATTTTAGTTGCAACCGATGTGGCTGCACGAGGTTTACACATTCCTAATGTGACCCATGTATTTAATTATGATCTACCTGATGATTGTGACGATTACAGACACCGTATTGGTCGTACAGGGCGGGCGGGAGCTGAGGGATACTCGATTTCCCTTGCCTGCGAGCGCTATTCGCAAAACTTACCCGCAATTGAAAAAGCAATTGATCATGCTATTCCCGTTAGCCAGTATGACCCTTCTGCATTATTAGTTGATTTACCAACGCCAAAACCTTTTCGGCGTCCATCACGTAGAAAGTCTACAAACTAGATAAGTAAACAGTGAGGTACAAGAATTATATATTCGTTACTATTTAATCTGACACCATATTTGCAAAAGTGAGCGTTGCTGGTTTTGAGATAAGATACTAAATCTACAATTAAAAATATGGTATATCAGCTTATGTTTGAGCTAGCAATTGTAGTAGCTTAAACATGAGCTAACAGACACTAACTATTCATTAGAATTTATGTTAACAAAACACAGAACCGATGAGTAAAATAAATTCTGCAGTGACTTTTCCTTAACTAGCGCCTTTGGCACCTAACCAAGTTTGCCAAGGCGTTTTACCTTAACAATACTTGTCTCAATGAGCTATTTCTTTATTATAAAATTGAAGCCATTACTCAATTTTCTTTTTATTTTCAGATGATTAAGTGCAGATATTGCGTCTAAACATAACATCATAATATTCAGCTTTCATTGTTTTATTGAATCATTTAAAAATACCACTAGACTAAAGGAGGTAAGCTTTGGTTTCTGTATACTCAATATCCTCAGTTAAACTATTTTTCCGTGTACACTTTGGCAAAAAAGCTTTGAATAATTATTGATAAAAACTTGTTAAGATGTTTCCCCAATTTCTTTGATGCATCCTACATAATAGATATCTTGCGCACATAAGTAGCCGAGATGCTGGCTCTCAATTTTACCATGAACCTCAAGACATACTTTTGCTTACCCAAGTGTTTGCAACTGGTTTTCTATCAATACATGGCTTTCTTGAGCTACTTTCATTTCTAGGGCAATTAAATGTTTTTTAAACTTTCTAAATCGTAGTGCAATCAAATTGAGTACGCACACTACCTGAAATATTCCTTGTTGACGCAATTGATTATCAACTTGATGTTAACCACCGCTTATTTAATATGCGACTTATTTCCTAAAATGACAGCTATCTGACTTGCTTATTGCGTGCTAGCATGCATTATAAAATCAATGATAAAGATAAAAATTGGCATAAACTTGACGGGTATATTATTTGAAGTACAGATAAAGATAAGGATGATAATAACCAACATATCAGTGTTAATTTAAATATCAAACAGTCAAAAATTAAAGCCATTAATGCCAGTTCTGATGAACCACCACTGATTACCTTTTACCGTAACCAAATGAGCGTTATATTTAATAGCACGAATAATCAACCTTTCATTTAGTTTAGGGAGCAACGAAAACAACTACCACATCACTAAGTGGAATAGATTTACTTTCTTCCCAATTTAATGTGCATATTTGATGCACCACAAGCCTTTATTGGCGAATAATGTGATGCTAGCAGAGAAAAATGTTACCTACAACAAAGCGTGATTCGGCAGGCGATTCTTTTTACTTAAATAGTTAATTTGCGTTTGTTTAGTACTTGGTACTATTTTGTTAATGATTATTGTATTAAAATTAACTAATGAAGTAAAAAAAATCATCATGATAAACAGGTTAAAAAACTATAACTCACTATGATACTTGCAATTGATGTCTATTACATTAATGACCGAGCCAAATCGGTTGGCGTTTTATTTAATCATTGGACTGATTCGAAAAATGCGGTTGAAAGCTTAATCATCGATTATCAAGATAATGTTGCGCCTTATCAATCTGGTCAATTTTATCAACGTGAATTACCTTGCATAATGTCACTGCTTAATAAAGTTGATTTAAGCCAGATCTCAACCATCGTTATTGATGGCTATGTCCATTTGAATGACGGTAAGATAGGCCTTGGTGGGCATTTGTATAATGCGTTAAACAAAATGATCCCAATTATTGGCGTTGCTAAAAAGCCTTTTGCGGGGAATAGTGAATATTTGATTGAAGTTATTCGTGGTCAAAGTAAACACCCACTATATGTAACGTCAATGGGTATATCGTTAGAGCGTGCAGCAGAAAATGTGCAATCAATGGCGGGTAAATACCGAATGCCTGATTTACTCAGCTATTTAGATCAACAAACAAAATTATTTAAACATGAAAAGTAAAGTCATCTAGTTAGTTATCATTCGCCGGCTTGCGCCGGCGATGATTGCAAGTTTAATTATGCTTCGTTCCAACTATCTCTTAAGCCCACTGTTCGGTTAAACACTAGCTTATCTTCAGTTGCAAATTTGCTATCCAAGCAAAAGTAACCTTCGCGCTCAAATTGGTAAGCATGCCCAATATCCGCATGTTGTAAGCTTGGTTCAACAAAGCCTTGTTTAATTACCAAAGAAGTCGGGTTAATGGTTGATAAAAAGTCTTCCGCTGCACCTGGATTTGGTGTGTTAAATAAGCGATCATACAAGCGAATTTCAGCAGGTTTGGCAAACTTTGCTGAAACCCAATGAATAACACCTTTCACTTTACGCCCATCTTCAGGGTTTTTATTTAACGTAGCGGGATCGTAGCTGCAATAAATCGTTTGAATATTGCCTTCGGCATCTTTTTCAACGCGATCAGCTCGGATAACATAAGCATTACGTAATCGCACTTCTTTACCTAATACCAAACGTTTGTAATTTTTGTTGGCTTCTTCTCTAAAATCAGCGCGGTCAATATAGATTTCACGTGTGAATGTGACTTCACGGTGACCAAGTTCAGGACGATTAGGATGATTTGGCATACTGAGCACTTCATCAAGGTTTTCTGAAAAGTTTTCAATAACCACTTTAACCGGATCAAGCACAGCCATTGCGCGTGGTGCGTTTTCGTTAAGATCTTCGCGAATACAAAACTCAAGGGTGCTCATTTCAACCGTGTTTTCTTGTTTTGTGACACCAATTCGGCGACAAAAGTCACGAATAGAGGCTGGTGTATAACCTCGACGACGTAATCCCGATACGGTTGGCATACGTGGATCATCCCAGCCATCAACAATTTTTTCGGAGACTAATAAGTTTAATTTACGCTTAGAAGTAATAGCATATTCTAAATTCAATCTTGAAAATTCATATTGGTGAGGGCGAGCTGCAATCGTAATATTATCTAAAACCCAATCATATAAGCGACGATTGTCTTGGAATTCAAGTGTACAGAGTGAATGCGTGATATTTTCGATCGCATCAGAAATACAGTGGGTAAAATCGTACATTGGGTATATGCACCATTTGTTGCCTGTTTGGTGATGCTCGGCAAATTTAATACGATATAGCACCGGATCGCGCATGACAATAAATGGCGAGGCCATATCGATTTTAGCACGCAGGCAGGCTTTTCCTTCTGCAAATTTGCCTTCTTTCATTTGAATAAAAAGTGCTAAGTTTTCATCAATACTACGATCACGATATGGGCTATTTTTGCCGGGTTGAGTGAGTGTTCCTCGATATTCACGGATTTCATCAGCTGACAACTCATCAACATAAGCAAGCCCTTTATTGATCAGCTCAATTGCATATTCATATAGTTTGTCAAAATAGTCAGATGAATAACAAATTTCGCCATCCCACTCAAATCCTAACCAGCGAACATCTTGTTTAATTGATTCAACATACTCTATATCTTCTTTAGCTGGGTTGGTATCATCAAAACGTAAATTACATTTACCTTGATAATCTTGTGCAATACCAAAATTTAAACAAATGGATTTAGCATGGCCAATATGTAAATAACCATTAGGTTCTGGAGGGAATCGGGTATGTGTTGTTTTATATTTTCCCGCCGCTAAATCAGCATCAATAATTTGACGAATAAAGTTAGTTGGACGATTATCTGTCTCGGCCGGTAATGAACCGCTCATAAAAAACCTCTGATGATATATTGATTAATAACAAATTTAGAATATTAGCTTTGTCATTACTTGTAATGTTAATCGGAGAATATAACAAATTTTTCCTATTTCTGAAACGGAAAACAAGCTATTTGCAACGACAAAAATGGTTTTTAAATAAATCTTTTAATTAAAACAGACCGTTATTGCATCCAAAAGCACGATCTTTTACAAAAAACAGCAAAATAAAAACTTCAATAAAATCAATAGCTTTTCTGACGCATTTTTACAAGGTGCGATAAAGAACAATTGTTTTAAGCATCACCTGATTTTAACGAAACCACAAATCTTGCACCACCAAGCGGGCTGGTTACAACAAAGGCTTTGCCATCATGAAATTCTGCCATTAATTTTACATAAGCTAAACCAAGCCCATAACCACCGGTTGAGCGGGTTCGACTAGTATCAAGCCGAGCAAAGGGCATAAAAATCTTTTCGCGCGCATCAAATGGGATTCCGGTACCATCATCATCAATCTCAAAGATGACTTGATTTCCTTGTTTAGTGATATTTAAAACCGCTTTATGTGCTGCATATTTAAAGGCATTTAGTAACAAATTTTTAACAATCGTTTCAACTAAATTAGTATCAATTATCGCTTGCACATCTTGGCAATTACAAGTGAGTTCAAATCCTTTTGGCTTAAATAATGTGAGTGATTGGCAAATTTTGTCACCCCACGCTTTTAACGATACGGGTGTTAGGTTTAGTTCAATATTACTTTGTTGCATTTTGAAGTAATTTAAACTAGCCGTAATTAATGTTTCAAGCTCGTTAATATCATCACTCATGCCTTTTTGTAAAAGTCGTTTTTCTTGCTCGTCGTTAGACTCTTCCAGCATGCTAAGTTCAAATCGCATACGTGCAAGCGGTGTGCGTAATTCATGCGCCATGGCATGAGATATCGTTTGATTAGTGCTCACTAAGTGTTCTATATGCGTTCCCATATTATTTAATACATTAGCAAGCGGCTTAAATAACCAGCCTTTTACATTTTCAGTTCGTGCTTTTAAATTACCTTGCCCAAGTTGTTCGGCAGTTTGTCTAATATTAACCAGATCTTTCCAAACCGCACTAAAAGCCAGATAAATTAAAATAAAAAAGATGATTGCACTAAATAATGCCCAAATAATCAAAAATAGGGTTAATGACATGGTGTTGGATGCCAAAATATCCCGCACAACTATTGGGCCTAATTGGAGCAAATGCCCATCTTTTAAATCAATATAAACGACCTCTTTGTCACTATCATAAGAAAACCCAAGCTTTGCTAGCTCGTCAAGCACCACTTCGGATAACGGAGTATTTACAGGCAGTACTTTGATAGGATAAGCAAAATAGGGTTGTAGTTCGTTAACCACTTCTTGAAGAGGGCGATCTTTATGCTGGTTGATTTGCATACGAATAAGGTTTACCGTGCCACGCTGAGATTCTCGAAACACAATATGATCATCCGGTATATCCGTTAATGAAGAAGGTAATGAATCAAATACGAGTAAAGCACCATAAGCAATAATACTTTGTAGCAGTAGTAAGATGACGAGATAGAATATAATTCGGCGATTAAAAAATAGCGGTTTAGCTAATAGTTGGCTCAATGGCTGTCTCCTTCTCGCATAAATAAATACCCCTTTCCTCGAACTGTTTTGATGCGTGATGGGTTATCTGGATCATCGAGTAATTTTCGTCGAAGCCTTGAAACTCGTGCATCAATTGAACGATCACTACCATCAAAATCGATACCTCTGACCTGAGAAAAAATGTCATCTCGAGATAAAATGATCCCTGCATTATGCGCAAGCAACCATAACAGATCAAATTCAGCGGTGGTTAAATCAATTTCTTGCTCTTGCAGTAGTACTTTGCGGTTTTCACCATCGATAACTAAATTATCAAATATAAGGGTTTTATTATTGTGTGGCACAATCCATTCTTTAGTATGCTCTTTATCCGTTTCTATCTGTTTTCGGCGGAATAAAGCCCGTATTCGTGCCAACAATAACCTTGGCTCAACAGGTTTTGCCAAATAATCATCAGCCCCTAATTCAAGCCCAACAATTTCATCAATATTATCTTCGCTAGCCGTCATGATGAGAATATAGTTAGTAAACCATGTACGTATATCACGACAGATATCAAAACCCGTTTTTTCAGGAAGCATGACATCTAATATCACCAAATCAGGATTAAGTTGTTGAATTTTTTCTTCGGCTCCTTTACCACTATTATGCCATTCCACAAGGTATCCTTGGCGAATTAGATAAACTTGAATCAAATTGGCTAGCCGTTGATCATCTTCAATGATTAATATACGTTCACTCATTATGCGCTCTTAATTACGTAGCTGATATTTAGAGGTGCCTCATTATACAGACATTTTATTGGCCGTTACAAAACATATACAAAGAGTCTACAAAGTTTATTGCCACTCTATGAGAAAATCTGCGCCAATATTTATAAATAGACTAGTTTTATATCAAATCAATATGGATGCTTTTTCATCAATAACAAATTCCCTTTCTTCTCCAAATTATACACAACATAAGACGCCCATTGTCTTGTGTGATTTTGATGGAACCATTAGTGTAAAAGATGTGACAGATACATTACTGAGCCACTTTGGGCAAGCTGGTTGTGATGAACTTGAAGAATTGTGGGTAAGTGGCAAAATTGGCTCTCAAGAATGTATGAGCAAACAAATTGCATTAATGGATGCAAGCCTTGATGAACTCAATGAAGTCTTATCTCAAATTGAAATTGACGCGGATTTTAAATCTTTTATTAATTATGCCGAACAAAACAATATTCCTGTTCACGTGGTTAGCGACGGGCTAGATTATGCAATTGAGTTTATTTTAAAACGTCATGGCATTGCGCGTTTACCTATCTTCGCCAATAAATTGATGCATAATGATTTGCGCAGTTGGCGTCTAGAGTTCCCTTATGCGAATAAAGACTGTATTAAACAAAGTGGCAATTGCAAATGTCATCATGTTAAAAAACAGCAATATTTTCCGCAAATACTCTATGTCGGCGATGGCACATCAGATTACTGCGTGTCACATCATGTTGATTTTGTGTTTGCCAAAGATAAACTAGTTAATTATTGCAAAGAAAATCATATTAATCACTGCAAAATTACCAGCTTCGCAGAGGTAACCACCGCATTAAAACAGGCTAAACATGCTGTTATCCCCGTCACGATGGTAAAATAACAAGGAATACTAATGAGTACAATTCAAGATTTATCTTACTTTTTACCTGGAAACAGAAATGGCGTGCTATTAATTCATGGTTTAACTGGCACTCCCAATGAAATGCGAATTTTGGCCAATGGTTTACATAAAGCAGGATTTACGGTTTATGCCATCCAACTCGCTGGGCATTGTGGCACCGAAGAAGATCTGTGTAAAACAACATGGCAAGATTGGTATAAAAGCGTGCAAGATGGTGCTGATTATTTAGCCCAACATGTCGATAATGTGTTTGTTGCAGGGCTGTCAATGGGCGCTTTGCTAGCACTAAAATTAGCAGCTGACAGACCTGAGCAAATCAAAGGCGTTGGTGTGTTAGCGCCGACATTTCGTTATGATGGTTGGAGCATGCCATTATGGGCAAAAAAACTCTTTTTCTTGTTAGTTTATTTTAAGAAATTAGGTATTTTTCAAAAAAAAGTTTTTATCGAACAACCGCCTTATGGGCTTAAAGATGAACGTATTCGGGCGGTAGTGTCTGAAAGCATGTTAAGCGGTGATGCCGCCTCAGCAGGGCTTGCGGGTAACCCTTTTCCGGCTCTTGCTGAGATGCAGTTATTAGCAAAACATATGCGCAAGCAATTACCCAAAGTCATTTCACCTTGCTTAATTATGCATTCTGGTAATGATGATATCGCCAATATAGAAACTAATGCAAAATTGGTTGAAAAACAGGTGTCAGGGCCAACAAAATTGGTGGTATTAAATGATAGCTATCATTTAATTACCATCGATAGCCAGCGCCGTGAAGTGATTAAGGAATGCGCCTCGTTCTTTGATAATATAGCAGAAGGAATAAAAGCATAATGTCACCATTAGTTATCATACTTTGGGTTTGTAATATCTGTTTTGATACATTAGGGCAAGTTGCTTTTAAATTTGCAGCCATCGCACCCAATAATCGTGATGGTTGGTATTACTGGCTCGATTTATCTAAAAATAAGTGGATTTGGGTTGGGATTATATCCTACGTTGCTGAATTTTTACTATGGTTAGCCTTTTTAACCTTAGTTCCTCTTTCTCAAGGGGTGTTACTTGCTTCATTTAATATCATTACTATCATGGCGGTTGGGCGCATTATTTTCAAAGAACTACTAACTATTTACCGCTTAATTGGAATGCTATTAATTACTGCTGGTGTCGTTTTTGTAGGGATGTCTTAATATGGCTAGATTCTATGTTATTGGTTTTTCTGTATTGCTCTTTTTTGACACAATTGCGCAATGCAGCTTCAAATTGACGGCTATTGAGGCTCAACCGCTAGAAATGAGCATTGAATGGCTAATTCGCGTATTTACTAATCCTTGGATTTATATCTCAATAGCAGGGTATATTCTAACTTTCTTTACTTGGATGACGCTATTAAAAAAAGCGCCAGTAGGCCCAGCTTTTGCCGCATCACACTTTGAAGTCGTTACGGTGATGATTGCGTCAATTTGGTTATTTAACGAACAAGTCACCTTGTTCAAATTCGTTGGCACCATACTCATTGTTTCTGGAATTCTATTTTTAGCTATCGCTGAAAGTAAATTGGCTAAACAAGAATCCAGCAATCAAACCCAATAAAAATAATTACTCAAAAAAAGCAGGATTATACTCAAACCTGCTTTCCTTGAAATTTTTTATAACGACAATGCTAATGCGTTTAGTAATGTCAAATTTAGCTGATGCTGTTCTTGTTGCCACTCATTTAGCTTGTCAGATGAAATAATGGGTTGCTTATCTAATGAGCTTAAAAAACGCTTAAACCAACTCGATGGCTGCCATATTGATAACTCACCAGTGATATCACTACCAACAATGCGTTGTTTAATTGAGGAAATCGTATCTAATAAATGGTAAGTTTGCAACTGACCTTGATCCCAATTAGTATGGATCACCTCTTCGCTTAATACATCTTTATCAATCGATAAGTAAATGGGCTGGGCACAATGGTATTGTTCCGATAAAAAACTGGCAATGAGATCATCTGGCGATTCAAAATGTCGAAACGCGTGAGCCAAACCGATTTTTCTCGCCCAAGCGGTATTGACGTTTAAACTCCAGTAAGTGAGCTTTTTATGGAAAAGCGGTGCCCATCTGTTTTCCCAAAAATGAGTAAGCCCAATATCATTAGAGGTAATACCAAGCACATGTACATGACTAACAAAAGGCAAACTTGCCACATAGCTAACCCATGAACCACAATGAATGCCAAATAAATAACGCATATTATCGGGGTGGTTATCAAAAATCACAACTTGAATTGGATTTTCGGCTGAATATTGTTTAGCGAGATTTTCAATTAATAATAATGAAATATGGTGATAATCGCCACTGCCCATAAGTACCGTGCCATAATTTTCAGGCAAAGATTGTTCTAGTAATGATTGAAATTGTTTTAATTTTTTTTCACTGCAACCAAAGCGAATACTCTCTTGCCAGTTATTAACATCAATTGTTTTGGCATCATTAATCTGACCGACGCTGTGATCAAAATTGAGTATAATTGGGGAGGTCATGCTACTTTCTCCTTGTCACTTTCAAAATGACCAATGAATTTGCGTAATATCACCCGTAATAATGGATTTCGGATATAAACTAAATGCTTTGATAATGTAAAACTAGCGCCAAGAGAGGCTTTAACTTCTGGATCGGTCCAACCGGCAATATAATGACTAAATCCTTGCTGTAGCGCATATTCAAGATTAAAAAACCAACTAACATAGTAGAGGTTTAACTCTCTCGCTTTGGGATAAACCATACCAATATATTTATCTACCAACATATTGTTAACAACAAAACAGATATTATAACCGACTAATTGATCATCATCATAATAAGTAACAATATGCGCATTTCTCGTTTTACTCTGTAATAACTGCGTAAAAAAGGGTTTGGTAAGTAAATCAAAATGCACTTCGCTTTGCTGATAGACATTAAGATAAAGTTGATAATACTCATCTAAAACAGCATCGTTAAAAAAAGATTCATCACCACTATGCAAAACCTTGATACTCAGTTTTTCGCGTGAGCGTAGTTTACGTCTGAAATTTTTACGGCGACTATAAGAAAAACGCGATAAAACTTCATCTAAGTTTTTAAAATCAATCGGCACCCAAGCTAATGCTTGACCTTCTACTTCGATAAATCCTTGTTCTTTTAAGGCTGAAATAAATTGTGTTGAATATTGATTATCTTTTTTACTCAATAAAGGAGATGCAGACGGTATATCTTTGATAATCATAAAAGGATATTGCTTCGCATAGGCTTTTTTAAGATTATTCGCCAACTCATTAGCATCAACATCATTAGTCAACAACGCATTTTCAGAAACCGTCGATCCCACAAAACAAGTTTTGGGTTGTAACCAGTGACGCCATTTTTTTGAAAATGGTAATTTCTCGATTTTATTTTTAAAATTGTCATCAGCAGTAGTAAGTAAATCGAACTTAGCAGAAAAAACAGGCACACCATCTTCACTCAACCAAGCTGAAAAATCTTGTGGTGGATGAGTTAAAAAATTGTCGATTAATTCATTCGGTTCTAACTGATTGATGTATTTCATAACAATATAACGAGTAATTGATTCAATTCGATAAGAAGCCCCGCCAATAAAATTGACGGGGAAAATAGGAATAAGTGATTAAAGTTCTTTTTTAGCACGTGTAATAAGTTGATCGAGTAATTCAATACCTTGATCAATCTCTTGACGAGAAATATGTAACGATGGAGCAAAAGTAATGACATTTTTGTAATAACCACCAATATCAAGTACTAAGCCCATTTTTTTACCATTCCAATCAAGATCACCTGACATACCAATATCAACCATCTTATCAACTAAAGCTTTATTGGCAGTAAAGCCATCTTCAGTACAAATTTCAGCACGAAGCGCTAAACCTAGGCCGTCAACTTCACCAATTTCTTTATGTTTCTTCTCAAGTGTTTTTAAACCTTCAAGGAAGTATGCACCGCTTTCCATTACCATTTTTTCGTAATCCGTTTCAGAAGTCATTTTTAACACTTCAAGACCAACTGCTGTACCTAATGGGTTAGAAGCAAATGTGGAATGGGTTGAACCAACAGGGAATACTTGTGGATTAATTAACTCTTCACGTGCCCATAAACCACCCAGTGGGTTAAGACCATTAGTTAATGCTTTAGCAAACACCACAACATCAGGTTTAACATCAAAGTGTTCAATAGACCAAAGTTTACCCGTACGATAAAAGCCCATTTGGATTTCATCAACGACTAATAAAATACCATACTGATCTAAAACTTTCTTAAGACCTTTAAAGTAATTACGCGGCGGTACAATATAACCACCAGTTGCCTGTAAAGGCTCAGCATAAAATGCGGCATATTCTGCTTGCCCCACTTTTGGATCCCAAACACCGTGGTATTCGGTTTCAAATAAACGCGCAAATTCAGCAACTAAATGTTCACCATACTCTTCTGCTGTCATGCCTTTAGGGCGACGGAATGAATAAGGGAATGGAACAAACATGGCACGATCACCAAAATGACCATAGCGACGACGATAACGGTAACTTGATGTAATTGATGAAGCACCTAAAGTACGTCCATGGTATCCACCTTGGAAAGCAAACATTAATGATTTACCACCCGAGGCATTACGAACTAATTTTAATGAGTCTTCAATACATTGTGAACCACCTACATTGAAATGCACTCGACCTTCGTAGCCAAAGCGTTTTTCCATACCTTGAGCAATGGTTTTAGCTAATTCAATTTTAGTTGGGTGCAAATATTGGCTGGCACATTGTGGTAAGGTATCAATTTGTTTTTTTAGAACGTTGTTTAGGCGTTCATTAGCATAACCAAAGTTACATGCTGAATACCACATTTGTAGATCTAAGAAAGCTTTGCCTTCTTTGTCGTACATATAGCTACCTTCACAACCATCAAAGATTTTTGGCGGTTCAACGTAATGAACAGTATCACCAAAAGAACAATATTTTGCTTCATCTGCTAACAAAGTCGCATCATCAGGGCGACTATTAATCATCTCTAAAGTTGGTTTACTCATAATTTATCTCACTAATCCATATTCAAACACGATAAAGTGTGGCATTATTATTAAAGAAAATGGATTGTAACAATGTACGATTAGTGTATAGATTTTGTGACGATAACCCCGAAAGGCAAAATTATTGCAATAATTGTCTTGAGTCATATTGCGAGAAGTGGGTATCAGAATGAAAAATTTAAGCTGCATAATTTCAATCTTATCAATGTTTCCTTTAGGGTATACTCAAATTGCATCAGCCGATCCCACATCATTAGGTATCGGCTTAGGCTGGTCTAATTCCCCCTATAAGAGTTATCGCTCAAGCTTCTATCCTATTCCTCATATTGATTATGATAATGGTTCCTTTTTTATTGATGATCTATCTACCGGTATTTACGCATTAAACGACGATAATCAAAGTCTATCATTTGGTGCTCGCTATCTTGCTAATGAATTTAAACCTCATGATGCTAACAATCACATGCTAAAAAAACTTAACAGCCGTCACTCTACTTTATTGGCAGAAGTAAATTACGATATCATTACTGATTGGGGGATTTTTTCAAGCAGTATTGGCGCTGACGTTCTTGGTAAAAGTCACAGTATCTTAGTGAATACTGACTATACCGTGCCTTACATACAAGGTAATTTAATTGTTGCGCCCACGATTGGTATTAATTGGGCTAATAGTAAACATAATGCCTATTATTATGGCGTTTCTCATAAAGAGTCTTCACGTTCAGGTTTGCGTTATTTTAATTCAAATAGTTCTGTTACGCCTTACTTTGAAATTGGTGCACAATATTCTTTAACCGATAATATTGCTACTTTCGGTGGCATTCATATTGATGAACTGACAGGCGATGTAACTAACAGCCCAATGATTGATAATAATGTAACAGCCTCAATTTATGCAGGTGTATCTTATAATTTTTAATTCATAAACATCGATACTGACAATGAAAAGATAACGACTTGTTACGCACTATCAGTTAGTATCAGTTTAAACAAAATAAAATCTTCATCACAAAATTCAGGAAATAGAAAAGTATGCTTTGGTTTAAAAATGCCATAATTTATCAACTCAATAGTGACACGCTACTTAATAAAGATGCGATAGAAAAAGCCTTAAAGTCTCACCCTTTTACCCCCTGCGGTAATTTAGATACCACAAAGATGGGATGGGTTTCGCCTTATCATGATAATAATCAAGATGATTTGCTTGTCGATATGCAAGGGCATTTATTATTACGTATCAAAAAAGAAACTAAAATATTACCAGCTCCCGTCATCAAACAAGCGCTATTAGAAAAAATTGATAAACAAGAGCAAGCACTAAGTAGAAAGCTCAGTAAAAATGAAAAAGCCACTTTAAAAGACGAAGTTATGATTGATTTGATGCCAAGAGCATTTAGTAAATATAATCACTATTGGCTATGGATCGATACGCACAATAAACGCATTATTGTTGATTGTAGTAGCTTTAAACAAGCTGAAGATATTTTAGCAATTTTACGCAAAGAGCTTGGTTCACTAGCATTAACGCCATTGTCTATTGACAAACCACTTGAACAAATCATGACCACATGGGTTAAAGAGAATCTGAATTTACCACCATTTGTATTAGGTGATCAAGCCGAACTTAAAGATCCTCTTGAAGGTAATGGGATTATTAGTTGTAAAAATCAAGATATCACTAGTGATGAAATGCGCATCCATTTTGATTTAGGGAAATGGATAACTAAGATTAAAATTATTGATGAAAGAGGCATAAGCTTTATCATTAATAGCGATTTAACATTTAAACGAATTAAATTTGATGCTATTATTTTAGACGAAAATGAAGATATAGGATCAGATGAATTTGATAAAAAGCTGGAAGCAGACTTTTTTATTATGGCTAATACCTTAGCCAATACAATTAATGACTTTTACCTGACAATTAACAAAATTATTTGATAAAACTATTTAAAAATTTTCATATCATGATGGCAATAAATATAGCTTTGCCCATTATCTATGCTATACTAGCGTCAGATTATGTGTAGCATAATTATATAAAAATAAGTAATTGTTCTTTTTATTTGAAGTAAATTTTAAGCAACAAAAAACTAAACATCGTCTATAACAACATATAAGTTGAGGCAATAAAATGAAAAAAACAACCCTAGCTCTAGCAATCGCAGTTGCAAGTTTAACAACCACTGCAGCTAACGCAGCATACGAAGACAACACTTTTTATACAGGTGCTAAATTAGGTTGGTCAGAGCTTTATCGATTAGATGCAAATAAAGTTCGTGGCTTTGATAAAGATGAAGTTGGTATTAAGACTGGAGAACGTAGCAATGTTGCTGGCGGTGCTTTTCTTGGTTACCAAGCAAACCCTTATTTAGCCGTTGAATTAGGCTATGACTGGTTAGGATCTGCTAAATATAAAAGAAAGTGGAACGACGATAAAACTAAGGCTGGTAATAGCAAAGTATCTGCTCAGGGTGTATCTTTGACAGGTAAATTAAGCTATCCAATCGTTGACGGTTTTGATATCTATGGTCGTGCAGGTGGGATGGTAACTATAGCTAAATGGAAAAATGGTGGCGATACGAGAGAAGTGTATGGCCACGGTGGTACAAAAAATCATCTATCTCCAGTTTACGCATTAGGTGTTGATTATCGTTTTGCGGAAGACTTCTCTACTCGTTTAGAATACCAATATGTTCAACATATTCGCACTAAGACTGACGCATCTCCAGATGCTGGTACTGTAACCTTAGGTATTACTTACCGTTTAGGTGCACCAGCTGTTCCAGCACCAGTTGAATTAAAAACTGAAGTAAACCGTTATGTGTTAAATGAAGATGTACTATTTGCTTATGCAAAAGCTGACTTAAAAGCTGAAGGTCGTCAAGCATTAGACAACTTACTTACAAATCTAGTTAAGATCAAACCAACTGAAAGTGCTATCGTAGTAATTGGTCATACTGACCGTATTGGTTCAGTTAGCTACAACCAAAAACTATCAGAACAACGCGCTAATTCAGTAATGAAATACTTAGTTGCCAATGGCGTGCCTTCTCACGTTATCAGTGCACGAGGTATGGGTAAATCTCAACCAGTTACTGGCACTAAATGTAATGCGCTTCGTGGTGCTAGCTTAAAAGCTTGTTTAGCTCCAGATCGCCGTGTTGAAATTGAAGTTAAAGCACTTAACGAACAAGAAGTTGAAGTAATTAAATCAACAAAATAATCTTTGTTTCTTAACTTATTGATTAAAACCCAGTTAAAAACTGGGTTTTTTTATCTATCTTTTTTGTTAACAACTAAATTATATATCACCTTAGAACTACAAATTATCCACAAAAAAGATTATAATGCTTTACGATATTGTTAGTAAGAAAAGTTGAAGGAGTTGCCGTGCCTACCGCTATTTGGCAAGATTGCCTTTCGCAATTACAAGAAGAAATCCCTACAACGGAATTCAATTTATGGATTCGCCCGTTGCAAGCGGAAATGGTCGATAATAAACTCTATATTTATGCGCCAAATAGGTTTGTCCTAGATTGGGTAAAAAATAAATATTTACCCACCATTAGCCAATTATTAAATAAACTTTTTAATGATGATTCTCTAAAATTATTTCTTGAAGTTGGCTCAACCATATCCACTGATAAAAAAGTCCAAAGTAGCCAACGTAAAGCAGATGTTGTGCCTGCTTGGAAAACAACAAAGGAAACAAAGAATAATCATGTCTACCATTCAGGTATAAACCATAAACATACTTTCGATAGCTTTGTTGAAGGTAAATCAAACCAGCTTGCAGTGGCCGCGGCCAAACAAGTCGCTGAAAATCCAGGCAAAGCTTATAACCCTTTGTTTTTATATGGTTCTACCGGTTTAGGTAAAACACACTTATTACATGCAGTGGGTAATCAAATAATGGTAGAAAAAAACAATGCCAAAGTTGTCTATATGCATTCTGAACGATTTGTGCAAGATATGGTCAAAGCATTGCAAAATAATGCGATTGAAGAGTTTAAAAATTATTATCGCTCAGTCGATGCATTACTTATTGATGATATCCAATTTTTTGCAAATAAAGAGCGATCTCAAGAAGAATTTTTTCACACATTTAACTCTTTATTAGAAGGCAACCAACAAATTATCTTAACCTCTGATCGTTATCCAAAAGAAATTAATGGCGTTGAAGATCGCTTAAAATCACGTTTTGGTTGGGGGCTAACCATCGCAATAGAACCGCCCGAACTTGAAACTCGGGTTGCAATTTTAATGAAAAAAGCAGAAGAAAATAAAATAAAATTGCCCGAAGAAGTCGCTTTTTTTATTGCTAAACGATTACGTTCCAATGTTCGTGAGTTAGAAGGGGCACTTAACCGAGTCATCGCTAATGCTAATTTTACGGGGAAAGCTATTACCATTGATTTTGTTAAAGATGCCTTAAAAGATTTGCTAGCTTTACAAGAAAAACTGGTTACTATTGAAAATATACAAAAGACGGTTGCCGAATATTATAAAATTAAAGTATCAGATTTACTTTCTAAACGCCGTTCTCGTTCTGTTGCAAGACCAAGGCAGGTCGCTATGGCGCTTGCAAAAGAGCTTACTAATAAAAGCCTGCCTGAAATCGGTGATGGCTTTGGTGGCAGAGATCACACAACGGTATTGCATGCATGTAGAAAGATTGCAGAATTAAAAGAAGAAAGTAATAATATAAAAGAAGATTACTCCAATTTAATTCGAACTTTATCAACTTAACAAAGAATCAATACTATGAAATTTATTATCGATCGTGAAAAACTGATTAAACCATTGCAGCTTGTCAGTGCACCTTTGAGTAGTCGCCCAACACTACCAATTTTGGGAAATTTATTATTGCAAGTAAGTGATAACACACTATCAATGACTGGGACAGATCTTGAAATAGAGATGATATCTCATTTACCATTGATTGAGGCAAGCGAACCGGGTGCAACAACTGTGCCGGCTAGAAAGTTTCTTGATATCTGCCGAAACTTACCCAATGATGCTCAAATTTCGATAAGCGTTGATGATAACCGATTGGTGATTCAATCTGGTCGTAGTAAGTTCTCTTTATCTACTTTACCTGCTAGCGATTTTCCTAATTTAGAAAACTGGCAAAGCGATATTGATCTTTCCGTTCCACAAAAAACTATAAAACGGCTAATTGATGCTGTTCAATTTTCTATGGCTAACCAAGATGTAAGATATTACTTAAATGGTATGTTATTTGAAATTGAAGATGGATTATTAAAATCAGTTGCAACAGATGGTCATCGACTAGCCGTATGTGCCCAGCCAATTGAACAGGATATTAAAACAGCTTACTCTGTCATTTTACCAAGAAAAGGGGTACTTGAACTTGCCAAACTAGTAGGTGATAACGACGAATTAATCACTATGCAAATTGGTAATAATAATTTGCGTGTTAACCTTGGTGACTTCACTTTCACATCAAAACTGATTGATGGAAGATTCCCCGATTACAAACGCGTATTACCACGCAATCCCGATAAACCACTTGAAGTATCCTGTGATGAGCTTAGAAACGCCTTATCACGTGTTGCGATCTTATCTAATGAAAAATTCCGTGGTATTCGACTTTACGTCCATAATAATCAGATAAAAATCACCGCAAATAATCCAGAACAGGAAGAAGCAGAAGAAGTCATTGACGTCAAATATGCATCATCAGAGCTTGAAATTGGCTTTAATGTAACCTATTTACTTGATATATTAAACACATTGAAATGTGATAGCGTACAACTGTTATTAACTGATGCAACATCCAGTGTACAAATTGAAGATATTAATAATCAATCCGCCACTTATGTTGTTATGCCAATGCGCTTATAATCAACCACATCTAACTTTCCGGTTTCGGCCGGAATAATATAAGCATATGACTCTTTCAAAAATCCAAGTTCATCATTTCCGTAATATTGCTTATGCACAACTGTCTTTATCGCCACACTTTAACTTTATTGTTGGTGATAATGGAAGTGGGAAAACCAGCTTGCTTGAAGCTATTTACATGCTTGGCCACGGGCGTGCATTTAGACATACACAATCCAATCGAATTATCCAGCAGGAGCAACCTGAACTTGTGTTATTTAGTGAAATAAAAAACACCAACCAACAGGTTCATTCAATTGGTCTTGCAAAATCACGTAATAGCAATAATAAAATCAAAATAGATGGTGATGAAGGCTTTCGATTAACCGATTTAGCCAAATTATTACCCATACAATTAATTACACCTGAAGGGTTTGATTTATTGAGTGGTGGTCCCAAATATCGTCGCGCATTTATTGATTGGGGATGTTTTCATCATTATCCAGAATTTGTTCATTTATGGAATAATCTAAAACGCTTATTTAAACAGCGCAATGCATTATTAAAGCAATCCCATAGTTATAATCAATTATTACCTTGGGACAAAGAACTCGCTCCCATTGCTGAGAAAATTAGCCACATTAGAGCGGATTATTCACAACAGATTTTCCCTGAAATTATAAAAACTTGCCATGACTTTTTACCCGAATATCAGCTGAATTGCCAATATTATCAAGGTTGGGAACATGACACTGATTATGCTGAAATATTAAACAAGCACTACGAACGAGACAAGCTGCTTAACTACACATCAGTAGGGCCGCATAAAGCTGATATTCGGTTACGTGTCAGCAATATTCCTGTTGAAGACTTATTATCCCGCGGTCAATTAAAGTTATTAATGTGCGCTTTACGTTTAGCTCAAGGCGAATATTATTCAAAGCAAAATACTCAATCTTGTGTTTACCTAATTGATGATTTTGCCTCTGAACTCGATAACAATAAACGAGAACTGTTAGCCAAACGTTTAAAATTAGCTCATTCACAAGTATTTATTACCGCAGTTAACCAAGCGCAAATTACCCATATGATCGATGAAAATGATAAGATTTTTCACATAAAATCTGGTATAATTTCGTAAATTTATAGAATGATATAAACAATCAAATAAGTCGAGAAATCCATGTCTAATTCTTATGATTCTTCTAGCATTAAAGTACTCAAAGGACTTGATGCTGTCCGTAAACGTCCAGGTATGTATATTGGTGATACTGATGATGGAACAGGACTTCACCATATGGTTTTTGAAGTGGTCGATAATGCCATTGACGAAGCATTAGCAGGTTATTGTCATCATATCGAAGTGACGATTCACCCCGACAATTCTGTTTCTGTGCGTGACGATGGTCGCGGTATTCCAACTGGCATTCATGAGGAAGAAGGTATCTCAGCGGCTGAAGTTATTATGACCGTGCTACATGCAGGTGGTAAATTTGATGATAATTCTTACAAAGTATCTGGTGGCTTACACGGTGTGGGGGTTTCAGTGGTTAATGCTTTATCGGATAAATTAGAATTAGTGATTTATCGTGATGGTAAAATTCACCAACAAATTTATCACTTAGGGGTGCCACAAGCGCCACTCAAAGTGATTGACGACACCACTGAATCAGGTACCTATGTTCGCTTCTGGCCAAGCCCTGAAACATTTACCAATATTGAGTTTGTTTATGAAATTTTAGCTAAACGACTACGTGAATTGTCTTTCTTAAACTCGGGGGTATCCATCAGATTACTTGATGAACGCACCGGTAAAAGCGAACATTATCATTACGAAGGAGGTATCCAAGCTTTTGTTGAATATTTAAATAAAAATAAAAATCCTATTCATCCTAAAATATTTTATTTCAGCACAGAAAAAGACGATATTGGCGTCGAAGTGGCACTGCAATGGAACGATGGCTACCAAGAAAATATTTATTGTTTTACTAATAACATCCCCCAACGAGATGGCGGTACACACTTAGCCGGTTTCCGTGGTGCAATGACGCGCACATTAAACAATTATATGGAATCTGAAGGGTACAGCAAAAAAGCGAAAATTAGTGCCACAGGTGATGATGCGCGTGAAGGTCTCATCGCGGTTGTATCAGTTAAAGTCCCAGATCCTAAATTCTCATCACAAACCAAAGACAAATTAGTCTCATCAGAAGTTAAATCTGCGGTTGAATCCGTCATGGGTGAAAAATTAGCAGAATATCTACTTGAAAACCCAAGTGATGCCAAAATTGTAGTTGGGAAAATCATTGACGCAGCAAGAGCCCGTGAAGCAGCCCGTAAAGCTCGAGAAATGACCCGTCGTAAAGGCGCTTTAGACTTAGGTGGCTTACCTGGAAAACTTGCTGATTGCCAAGAAAAAGATCCTGCCTTATCTGAGCTTTACTTAGTGGAAGGGGACTCTGCGGGGGGCTCGGCCAAACAAGGACGCAACCGCAAAAATCAAGCGATATTACCACTTAAAGGTAAGATTTTAAACGTAGAGAAAGCCCGTTTTGATAAAATGCTTTCTTCGCAAGAAGTGGGAACACTAATCACCGCTCTCGGTTGTGGAATTGGTCGTGATGAATATAACCCAGATAAAATGCGTTATCATAGTATTATTATCATGACCGATGCCGATGTCGATGGTTCACATATTCGTACTCTATTACTAACGTTCTTTTATCGCCAAATGCCAGAAATCATAGAGCGTGGCTATGTTTATATTGCACAGCCGCCCTTATATAAAGTCAAAAAAGGCAAGCAAGAGCAATATATCAAAGATGATGAAGCAATGACACAGTTTCAAATTGCTTTAGCCCTTGAAGATGCCTCATTACATGTTAATGACCATGCCCCTGCACTTGCAGGCGAAGCGTTAGAAAGACTCATTGCCGAATATCAAAAAGTCGAAAAACTGATTACCAAAATGGAGCGTCGTTACCCTAAAGCGCTACTTTCTGAATTGGTTTATCATGACGTATTAAACGAAAGTATTTTACAAAACCAACAGCAGGCTGAAAATTGGGCAAAAACCATTGTTGAAAAATTATCGAACAAAGAGCAACATGGCAGCAGCTACCTGTATTCAACTGAATATAATGAAAAAACACAATTATATGTGCCAATTATTAAAATCAGAACCCATGGTGTTGATACAAATTATCCATTAGATCAAGTCTTTATCCATAGCAATGAATACCGTAATATCTGCCACCTTGGCGCACAATTAAAAGATCTGCTGGAAGAGAGTGCCTTTATTCAACGCGGTGAGCGTAAACAGCCAGTTGAATCTTTTGAAGAAGCCGTTGATTGGTTAATTAAAGAGTCTCGTCGTGGCTTAACTATTCAGCGTTATAAAGGTCTTGGGGAAATGAACCCTGAACAATTATGGGAAACCACCATGGATCCAACCAGTCGCCGTATGTTACAAGTCACCATCAAAGATGCAATTGAAGCAGATCAATTATTTACAACCCTTATGGGCGATGAAGTTGAACCTCGACGATTATTCATTGAAGAAAATGCCCTTAAAGCAGCTAATTTAGATTTCTAAATATTACTGCTATAAAAAACCAACAGAAAAACCAGACGCATGTCTGGTTTTTTTATTCAATAAAGTTATAACTACCTATAAAAATGTAACTATGGCCTAAATTATGCTTTTTCAGAAAAATTAAAATTCTTGTCAAAAAGTTTCAGGTAACTATGCGTTTGAGTATAAAAAATGGATTGTTAAGTTCTCTTTGATTGGATATTTTTTATATTAGACAAGCATTTGTGCTGTTTTAGATACAAAAACGCATGGCTTGCCAGCTTTGTTGGCGTGTAGCCACTTAAATTAAAACAGATTTCTTTGTTTTTTTTAAACTTAATTGACTCTTAATTCGTACAAGAATTAAAAACTCAGAACTAAAAGCTAAGGATAAACGCACACCCCATAATAGTTACCGATAGGGTCAGCACGGTAAACCCGACCATTGTACGAGTATACATGAAATAAACGCTCCCCTGTTACATCACTTGTCCAATAGCTAAGGTTACTAAAGCCTGAACCACTATAATTAGCTAGGCGAGCCCACTCACTAAACAAACCGCCACCAATTCGGCGATGGTAATTATTGCCCCTTGATGAAGGTGTGGCACCAACTGCATTTTGACAACTACTACTACCATCACAGGTTGCATTGGTGACGTCTTTGACTTGTACAATCCGATAGCCTATGCTTGAACACCAAGCTTCTTGGTTGGCAGCTTCAGCTGTTCTAAGCCCACGGTTAACAAACCACTTCTTCAATTCAAATCCATATTTTACCACCTCTTTACCACTACTATCGTATCCCTTTAGCTCGAATATTTGCGGTAAGTTTGGTATTCCAGCCTGAAGCGGCCCTGGTAAGTCAGCGTTCTGTTCATTTTTGGTTGACGCAGGTCCTGTTAAAGTAACGCGCACAGTTGTCCCATTCGCATCGGGTGTCATGGTAGCAGTTATACCACCTTGAGTGATTGATGGCCAAGTTAGAGAACCCCTTCCTCCTATGTCTAAATCAAAGTATAAACCATTCGCACCAGTAGTAGGAAAGTTACTAGCGTATGATGATGGGGTAGTTGCTTGGGGAATAAACCCTTTTCTTGTATCCCACATTTCAGCAGGACCGGCATATCGACCTATACTTTCTTGCAATTCTGGTTTGGCATAGCAAACTTTAGCTGACGATTCTGGGGTGAAATAGTAAGTTACAGCATCCACACCAAAAATAGTTTGATTTGGCACACCATACCGCGTCTTTAAACTGCCATTGGTATTGCTTAATTCCATTTTATAAGGTGCATTGCAAATATCTAAAGTATCGACACGACTAACTGTTCGATTATTTTTATCCTTGATCCGAACCCTTAACCTGCCTGTTGCCGTTATACCTCTTCTCCCCTGCCCATCACCATCATTATCACCCCAATAGTTATACGGGGCTCTAACGAGTGTGTTTAAACTTATTGAGTTCCTGGTTGTTGGTAAAAACATGACAACATTAGCAAACGTATCGCTGGCACTAGGTAACACTATTGGTTTTGATAGTGAAGATGTATTGCTCATTGGTGAGATTACTGTAGCATCCGATAACTTGATACTTAACAAACCATCCGTCTGAGTAGCTTTGGTTATACCGCCATCAAATGTTAAATAAGGAGCGGTACCTTCAATGATATTTGAAGTACTGGCTGATAACATTTTTGCATTTGCTACACACGTTAACAACAATGGTACTAATGTAAAAGAAACTTTAAATAGCCATAAAGTTAAACTAGATAAACGCGATAAACGTGGCTGTGATAGCTCCGCTAATTGTAATTGCTGCTTCAGGCTAACATTTAGCGGTTTACGAAAACTAATTAGCAAGAATAAGTGGCAATCTTGTGTATGTGTATTTAATAAGTTTAGGGTAAAAAGGATACCGAAGCTAAATGTCTTATTTAAGTAGTATTTAGAAATGCTTAAAACATAATGCGGCCAGATCTGTAGGCTATAGTTATACTGCATAACATCCTGTATATCAATTGTTTTGTGTTTATTTGATTTTTTATAATTATTAGCTAATAAATTAAGCCAAATTAATATGTTAATATAAAAAGTATAACGCTTTAAAAAAATTTAACCACCCTTTTATAGAAAGATTAATAAATAATGTCAAAAAGTTTAGGATAGATGTTTGAGTATAATAATGAATTTTTTGGGAACTGGCTTTTATTCTGGGAAAAGCGCTTTTGCTGTCTATTTGCAAAAGCACAAACTTGTATGATCTGCTGGCTCAAGGCTCGGCCTAATGCGCGGTGGGCTTGTTTCTTGGATGGATTGTCCTTTATTTTCACCATAAGCTTCGCACACTACCTCAGGATTAAGAACTAAGCATCAAATACTAAGGAGTGGTGCAAAGTCCATAGTAATTAGTGTTATTCGGCAAAGCATTGTGGTTGCCCAAATAACCATCCCATGAAAACAGAGAACTGGTAGTCACCACCAGCAGCGTCACTTGGCCAGTAGTAGTGGTTCTCAAAGCCCACGCTGGTGTAACCCCCCGTATCGCCTCACTTCGCGGAGAAACCAGCCCCTATTTGACACTAGTAGTGATCACCAATTGAGGGCGGTGAGCGTAAACAGCCAGTTGAATCTTTTGAAGAAGCCGTTGATTGGTTAATTAAAGAGTCTCGTCGTGGCTTAACTATTCAGCGTTATAAAGGTCTTGGGGAAATGAACCCTGAACAATTATGGGAAACCACCATGGATCCAACCAGTCGCCGTATGTTACAAGTCACCATCAAAGATGCAATTGAAGCAGATCAATTGTTTACAACTCTCATGGGTGATGAAGTCGAACCACGTCGATTATTTATTGAAGAAAATGCTCTTAAAGCAGCTAATTTAGATTTTTAAAGGTTACGCTATTTTAATATACAACATAAAAGACTAGGCAGATGCCTAGTCTTTTATTGATTAAAACAAGAGAAATAACAAATTGAATTAACAAGTTATAAAGAAAAACAGAATCTTGTTAAAAATTTTTAATTAGGTATGCGTTTCAATATAGAATTCTTTTTGATCCTTTTAGCTTTATATTGAAACGACGCTTATTGTTGTTGATTAACATTAATAATAAGCACGTTATTCTTTAATATTATCATTCGTGCGTGTTTCTCCATTTTAAGTTAAGGCAACTTCTTTAATGCTTAGCCTTAATTAGCTGATAATCCTGCTTGTCAAGCTAATTATCATCACGGATAGATACACAACCCATTGTTGTGGTTGTAAGGATAATCTCCATCAACAGAACCAGCAGTTGAGTCGATACGAAATCTCCATCCTCCATAGGGATCACTCGTCCAGAACCAAGCATTTGCAATACCAGCACCTTTATAATAGATTATATCCCCCCACTCAGAGAAAAATCCAGCACCGATTTGACGCTGATAATGATGGCCACTTGATGCTGAGCGTGGCACCAACTAAACTTCGGCAGAAAATAGTTCGTTTGCCCCTGAGCAGACCGCATTAGTAAAATCTTTTGCTTGTGGAAGACGATAACCTAAGCTAGTACACCAATTTTCAGTTTCGCTGTTGGTTGCTGACCTTTCACCACGGCTGACAAACCATTTCTGTAACACAAATCCATATTTTATCACTGCTGCACCGCTACTATCATAACCAACTAACTCAAACGTTTTTGGTAAGGCTGGTGTGTAAATTCGAGCTGAGTTTGCCTCCTTTATTTGATCATCAGTTGCCACAGGACCTGTTAGCAGAACTCGCACACGGGTGCCATTCGCATTGGGTGTCATAATAGCCGTTGGACAGGCTACACTAATTAGTACCAGTTTAATAAGGTCATTGTTATGATAACCAAAAAACAAAAGGAACCAACAATGACAAATCTCATTTCAAGAAGAGAAAAACGCAGTTTTAGTAATGAATTTAAAAAACAGAGGGTAATGTTATACCAAAATGGCAAAAAACGAGCGGATATTGTCACCGAATACGACCTGACTAAATCCGCATTAGATAAGTGGATAAAGCAATATCAAACCACTGGTGAGTTTACAGCTCAAGCTAATCGTAGTGCTCAAGAAAATGAGCTCATAGCCCTACGTAAAGAGAATAAGCGATTGTTAATGGAGAATGACATCCTAAAGCAAGCGGCGTTGATAATAGGACGAAAATCAAATTAATCACCGAGAATCAACATCGATATAGCTTACGTGCGTTATGTCGATGTTTACAAGTGTCAAGAAATCGATTTTATTATCAACAACCATTAACCAGTAAAAAAACAGACAAAGAGCTTAGTAAAAAAGTGAAAGCGATATTTAACGATAACTATCAAGCCTATGGAACAAGGCGACTACAAGCAGAGCTTAGGGAGAAAAGCATACTATTATCCCGTCGCTGAATTGGTAGAATCATGCAAGAAAACGGATTAGTATCAAAATATACCTGTAAAAAATATCGTGCTAATACAGAACAAAGCAACGAATCAACAGTAAGTAATCAACTTAATCGTGAGTTTACCGTAGGCCAACAACGAAAAGTGTTAGTGACTGATTTAACTTATGTGAGAGTAAAACAACAATGGCATTACCTTTGTGTGATTATTGATGTAAGCAATCGAGAAATCGTGGGACGAAGTGCTGGAAAACATAAAAATGCTCAACTGGTTATGGATGCTATCAGCCAAATCCCTATTAACTTAAATTCAGTTGAGTTATTTCATTCAGATAGAGGAAAAGAATTTGATAATCATCTCCTTAATGAATGTTTAAAGGAATTTGGCATTGAGCGTTCATTAAGCCATAAGGGATGCCCTTATGATAATGCTGT
>NZ_LZHP01000016.1:0-134131 GCF_001690605.1 Gilliamella sp. Nev6-6
GCCTTCGCCACCGGTATTCCTCCACATCTCTACGCATTTCACCGCTACACGTGGAATTCTACCTTCCTCTACAATACTCTAGTTAACCAGTTTTAAGTGCAATTCCTAGGTTGAGCCCAGGGCTTTCACACCTAACTTAATTATCCGCCTACATGCCCTTTACGCCCAGTCATTCCGATTAACGCTCGCACCCTCCGTATTACCGCGGCTGCTGGCACGGAGTTAGCCGGTGCTTCTTCTGTAATTAACGTCAATTGTTGCACCTATTAGATACAACACCTTCCTCATCACCGAAAGTACTTTACAACCCGAAGGCCTTCTTCATACACGCGGCATGGCTGCATCAGGGTTCCCCCCATTGTGCAATATTCCCCACTGCTGCCTCCCGTAGGAGTCTGGACCGTGTCTCAGTTCCAGTGTGGCTGGCCATCCTCTCAGACCAGCTAGAGATCGTCGCCTAGGTGAGCCTTTACCCCACCTACTAGCTAATCCCATATGGGTTCATCAAATGGCGCATGGCCCAAAGGTCCCATGCTTTGGTCTCTCAACTTTATACGGTATTAGCAGTCGTTTCCAACTGTTGTCCCCCACCATTCGGCAGATCCCCATACTTTACTCACCCGTCCGCCACTCGTCATCAAGTGCAAGCACTTATGTTACCGTTCGACTTGCATGTGTTAAGCCTGCCGCCAGCGTTCAATCTGAGCCATGATCAAACTCTTCAATTTAAAGTTTGATGCTCAATAACTGTCTCTGACATATTCAAATGAATCTTCAGTGTCACTTATCAAGACTTAATTTTTTAGTCCGTAGACTTTAATCTTTTGTCTCGCAAGTGCCCACACAGATTGTCTGTTTCTTATTTTTAAAGAGCTAACAGCCTTTTTAAATCAATCAACTTTCCGTTAATTTACTTCGCTGTCTCAAGGGTTGCGTATACTACGCTAACCTTTTTTATTCGTCAAGATCTTTTTTTCAAAATTTTTGATCTTACTTTTTTCACTAACTTGCCTCAGCTTTTCGCTGACGCCGTGTCAGTGGATGCGCATTATAGGGACTTCATTTTTTTTGGCAAGCAAAAATATCCAATTACGTATTTGAATGAATACTCTTTAAACACCATGAACATTAATGCATTGATAATTATTGAGATTATATTTAGCTAATTTCAAAGCTAATTTTTCAACATATTGATTATGTGCTGTGCTGATAATAATATTTTCTTTTAATGGCGCTTGAATTTTATTAAGGTGAAATTTTTCATTTAGCAGATTATAAGCTCGATTCGCAATTGCACTACCTGAATCAATAAAGGTCGCATTAGGGAAAATGATCTTTAATTCATCTTTAATAAATGGGTAATGAGTACAACCCAATACGATTGTATCTGGGATGATTGGTAAATAGATCCATGGCTGTAATAAATCTTTAAGTTGTTGCATATTTACGGCAATACCTTGCAGCTTATTTTCAGCAATAAGAGCTAATTCAGATAAACCAAGTAGCTCAACGTTGCAATTAGGCGCAAATTGTTGAATTAAATTGGCAGTATAGGATCTTTTGATTGTCGCTTTTGTCGCTAATAGTCCTATGCATTTATTTTTAGTTATTTGACTAGCTGGCTTAATTGCTGGTACAACACCAACAATAGGAAAAGAAAATTTAGAACGCAAACTCGGCAAACAAATAGTACTAGCCGTATTGCATGCAATAATCGCTAAATCAATTGAGTAAAATTTAGTAATAGCTTCTATAACCGAATTGACTCTATTAATTAAAAATGTCGGTGATTTATCTCCATAAGGAAATTCTTCATTATCAAATGCATAAATATAACGCGCATTCGGCAATTTATTACAGATCTCATTATAAATAGATAATCCGCCAATACCTGAATCAAACACTAGCACTGAAGGTGCCCGACTTACAATATTCATTTTAGCTCTAGGTCATTAGATAATTCAAAAACCGCAATATCGTAAATTGATTAAAAATTAATGCAAGCCATTTTATTTAAACAAGCATTACATTTTATCTATGACAATTATTTGGCTAGACGTCTAGATGGTAAAACTGCTAAAATAGTTATTTAGATTAAAGCCGAATATTATATTTTAAGCAATATACAAAAATAATGCTAAGGGGGGGGTATTCCATGTCAGAATTTTTATTTACTTCAGAATCCGTTTCAGAAGGTCACCCAGATAAAATTGCCGATCAAATATCTGATGCAGTGCTTGATGCTATATTAAAACAAGATCCAAAAGCACGAGTCGCATGTGAAACCTATGTAAAAACAGGCATGGCTTTAGTCGGTGGAGAAATTACTACTTCAGCTTGGGTTGATATAGAAGAGTTAACTCGGAAAACCATTAATGATATTGGTTACACTAGCTCAGAGATGGGATTTGATGCTAATTCATGTGCTGTTCTTAATGCAATTGGCAAACAATCTCCAGATATTAATCAAGGAGTAGATAAGCAAAATCCACTTGAGCAAGGCGCTGGTGACCAAGGTATTATGTTTGGTTATGCAACAAACGAAATGCCAAACTTAATGCCTGCGGCAATTACTTATGCACATGAGCTTATGCGCAGACAATCAGAAGTTAGAAAAAATGGCACGCTTCCTTGGTTGAGACCGGATGCCAAAAGCCAAGTCACGTTAATTTATGAAGATGGAAAAATCAAAGGTGTTGATACAATTGTTTTATCGACACAACACTCCACAGATATTGAGCAAAAAGCATTACATGAAGCTGTTATGGAAGAAATCATTAAACCAACATTACCAGCTCAATGGTTAACAGCAAGAACAAAATACTTTATTAATCCAACGGGACGCTTTGTTATTGGAGGACCAATGGGAGACTGTGGACTAACTGGCCGCAAAATCATAGTGGACACATATGGAGGTGCTGCGCACCATGGCGGTGGCGCATTTTCAGGAAAGGATCCGTCAAAAGTTGACCGCTCAGCGGCTTATGCTGCCCGCTATGTTGCCAAAAATATTGTTGCTGCTGGGCTTGCTGACCGATGTGAATTACAAATATCTTACGCAATTGGTATTGCAAATCCTACATCAATTTATGTCAATACTTTTGGTACCGAAAAAATCAATCACGATAAAATTGTTTCATTGATTAAAGAATTTTTTGACTTAAGACCTTATGGATTAATTCAAATGCTTGATCTTATTCAACCAATTTATCAACAAACGGCAAGTTATGGTCATTTTGGCCGAGATATTTTTCCTTGGGAAAAAACTGACAAGGCAGCACTACTTCGCGATGCAGCAGGATTATAAGCGCATACCAATTTATTTACATAATCAAATAATGGCTTGTTTAAGAACTCACTTAATGCAAGCCAATCAATTTTTACATACCGAATATAAAGAACCTAACATCATCTACAAACCCAAAGGTAGCATTGCAGGTAGTGCGCTTTTAATGCGTTGGGAAATTCAACTTAATTCAGTTATGTTACTAGAAAATGGCACCCAATTTATTGAAGAAGTCGTGCCCCATGAGCTTGCTCATCTCATTGTTTTTAAAGAATTTGGCAAAGTCAAACCACATGGTAAAGAATGGCAATATGTTATGTCAAAAATTTTCGACAAGACACCTTCAACAACTCATCATTTTCAGGTAAAGCGCAACACTCATTTATACTACTGCCAGTGCCAACAACATCACTTAACATCAATAAGACACAATAAAATCCAAAAGAATAACACTAGTTATTTATGCCGCAAATGCGGTACTATACTCAAATTCAAAAACGTCACTTAATATTAAGATATTGTATGTGTAAATTAGATTTCCATTTTTATAAAAGCTCTTTGTTGATTCTTACTCTTGGTATTATTCTTTACATTACAGGCAATTTCTTTATACCTTTATACAATGGGCTTACCGTCACTCTTATTGAACATGTTCAATCACTTTTTTTATTATTCATGTGTGGCTACACTTATTATTATGCTCAGCGAGTAGCTGAACATTCACAACTATATAAATTTTGGATTTGGACAATATTTTGGTGGTTTATGCTTTTTGGGCGAGGAATTAGCTGGGGAAGAGATTTCTTTCCCGATGTGCCACGTTTTTATTATAAAATTATTGCTAGCACTTTAATCTCTATCCCAATGCTAAGTATGTTTTTACCAACTATTCGCCAAGAAATTGCACGTCGCTACAAATTTGAACAAATTCCAGTTTGGCATATATTTTTAGCTTTTCTATTCTTAGGAATAGCTGATATTGCTGAGCATCATCGTATGGGGCATGAATTCTTAGTTATAGCAAAAGAACGAAAAGATTTAATCGAAGAGTTAATGGAGTGCCCCTGCCTTCTTTGTTTAGCTTTAACGACATTTTATATGCAAAAAAATGAACAAAAAAAGAAGGAGAATTTATAATGTTAAGCTATCGCCATAGTTATCACGCAGGCAATCACGCTGATGTGCTAAAGCATGTAGTTTTAACACTATGTATTGAGTCATTAAAAGAAAAAGAAAAATCTTTTTTATATCTAGATACACACTCTGGCGCAGGAAGGTACTTATTACGAGGCGAACATGCCGAAAAAACAGGCGAATATTTATCAGGAATTAATTTGATATGGCAACAAGCTAATATTCCGGAATTGCTTAATAGCTATATATCAGTATTAAAGCGCTATAATCCTTTTGATGAATTAAAATATTATCCTGGCTCGCCTTTAATTGCTAAACAATTACTACGCGAGCAAGACAAACTTAATCTTACCGAATTACATCCAACAGACTACCCCTTATTGAGACAAGAATTTAATAAAGATAAACGAACAAAAGTATTACGTGAAGATGGTTTTGCACAATTAAAATCAAAGTTACCACCAAGTTCACGGCGAGGGATTATCCTAATCGATCCTTCCTATGAAATAAAAGATGACTATCAAAAAATTCCTGCTGCACTATTTGAAGCTTATAAACGTTTTGCTACAGGTGTCTATCTAATTTGGTATCCGGTGGTATCTCGTACCCAAACGCAAAAAATGATTGATAATATTGTTAATTTAGGTATTAAACGTATTTCTCAGTTTGAGCTTGCCATCAAACCTGATAATAATCAAAAAGGCATGACTGCATCAGGAATGATAGTGATTAACCCACCATGGAAATTACATGAACAAATGCTTACAATCATGCCGTGGTTGAAAACCACCTTAGACATTCACAAAACGGGAAGTTTCATCATTAAAGAGTTAGTTACGGAATAACTTTTTGTTATTGGTTATCAAACACTTTCAGAAAAACCTATGCTTAAGTAAAAAATCATGAAAAAAAATGGCAAGAAAATAGATAAACCCACAAAATAACCGCCAATAATAACGATAAAAAGACTGCGGCTGAGCCATAGTCTTTTGCTCGACCAGATAAATCATGTCTTTCAGTGCTAATGCGATCAACAACACACTCAATCGCACTATTAATTAACTCTGTAATCATCACAACACCAATTGACCCCAATAACAAAATTCGTTCATAAATAGAAAAATCGACCAGCATTACGATAATATAAGCCACAACCAATAAAATGAACTCTTGGCGAAACGCTGTTTCATATTTGATCGCCGATTTTAAGCCTTTTAAAGAGTATTTTGTTGCATTAAAAATGCGCAGTAGTCCTGCCGTTTTTTTCATTATAGTATTCCAAATCTAAAATTACCTTACATAACCATAGTTCATCAAACGTTGGAATCGTCTTTCTAGTAATGTAGATAAATCCATATTTTCAAGCTCATCAAGATCACTAAGTAGCTGTGTTTTAAGTGAAACAGATACAGTAGCATAATCTCGGTGAGCGCCACCTAAAGGCTCTGGCACGATTGAATCAATTAAATTTAATTTTAATAAATTATCTGCCGTCATATTCATGGCTTCAGCAGCAATTGGTGCTTTATCTGCACTTTTCCATAAAATAGAAGCACAACCTTCTGGTGAGATAACAGAATAAGTACTATATTGAAGCATATTAACCTTATCTGCCACACCAATCGCTAGCGCTCCACCAGAGCCACCTTCCCCAATGACGGTGCAAATGGTAGGAACTTTAAGGCGTGACATTTCTCTTAAATTACGCGCAATAGCTTCTGCTTGACCTCGCTCTTCGGCACCAATCCCAGGATAAGCCCCAGGAGTGTCAATAAAAGTAATAATGGGCAATTTAAAACGTTCAGCTAGTTGCATTAACCGTAAAGCTTTACGATAGCCTTCTGGGGCCGGCATACCAAAATTTCGATAAATCTTCTGTTTTGTTTCACGGCCTTTTTGATGCCCAATAACTACCACCGAGCGCCCATCAATACGTGCGATCCCACCAACAATGGCTTTATCATCAGCATAGGCTCTGTCACCTGCCAATTCATCAAAATCGGTAAAAACTTCTTTTATATAATCTAATGTATAAGGACGATTTGGATGTCTAGCTAGTTGCGCAATTTCCCAAGGCGTTAAATTAGCAAATATTTTTTTTGTTAACTCACGACTTTTTTTATGTAATTGCTTAATTTCTTTATCTAAATTAATATCTAATTCTACTTGTTGCGAATCTATATTCTTCAAGGAATTAATTTTTGCTTCTAATTCCGCTATCGGCTTTTCAAATTCCAAAAAATTATTCATAACGCTTGTAATTGCCTCTTAATTTATTCGGTATTTTAAAAAAATACACTACTTAATACAATATACTGACTAACTCTTAAGATAAAATTAAATCAATTCTACTATGTAACACTCATTGAAGCCACCTACATTTGTATTATTAGGCTTCAATTATTATGCCTATCACATTGACTGAAATATAACTTCATTTATTCAATAAATTTATAATGCTTACTATTATTAATTAGGTTTATCTGATTTATTCGAACTCAAATTCTATACGCTCAACACCAAGTAGTGTCTTTAGTTCAACAATCAAAGCATCTTCCGGAATAATTCTCCATTTCGTGCCAAATTGGATCCTCACAACTGAATCGTCTCGATGATAATATAAGTTAACAGGTACGCTACCATGCCGATAAGGCTCTAACAACTGTTGCAAACGTTGTAATATTGCTTGATTTGTTTCGTTTTCAGTTAACGTAATGGACAATCCTTTTACATATTTAGTTCGAGCATCTTTTAAATCGACAATATCGCGCACCGACATTTTAAAGCCACCATTAAAATCGTCATGGCTAACTTGCCCCGTCACAATTAAAATTTTATCTTTTACAAGTAAATGCCCAAAATTTTCTAAAGACTCCGCAAAAAGCATACCATCAATTCGACCAGAACGATCATCTAAAGTAAATAAACCAATCTTGTTCCCTCTTTTGGTAATTCTAACCCTAGCATCTACTACAATGCCTGCAAAAGTGACCACTTTTCCCCATCCTGTCGGCGATGCTTCACTAATTCGTAGCCCACCTGTATAACGATTTAATTCTTTTAAATATTGCGTTACAGGATGCCCTGTTAAATAAAGCCCTAAAGCTTCACGCTCTCCATCAAGCAAAACTTGATCAGGCAATTCTGGAACCGCAGCATAAGCATGCTCAACTTGTTCGGGCTCTTCTGCTAACACACCAAACATATCTTCTTGGCCAATATGTTGCGCTTTAGCATATTGATCAGCTGCCTGCATTGCATCATTGATACTATGTAAAATAGCTGCTCGATGGGGACCTAATTTATCAAATGCCCCTGCCATAGTGAGTTTTTCAAGCACACGGCGGTTAACCTTCTTCATATCTGTTCTGGCACAAAGCTCAAAAATATTTTTGAAGTATCCACCACTATTACGTGCTTCAACAATTGCCTCTATAGGCCCTTCTCCAACGCCTTTTATCGCACCTATTCCATAAACAATTTCTCCTTTATCATTTACATGAAAATGATAAAGCCCACTGTTAATATCAGGAGGGTTGACTTTTAATCCCATTCGTAAGCACTCGTCAACCAAACCGACAATTTTATCAGTATTATCCATATCAGCAGTCATAACCGCAGCCATAAATTCGGCAGGATAGTGAGTTTTTAGCCATAACGTTTGATAAGAAACAAGTGCATATGCCGCCGAATGAGATTTATTAAAACCATACCCAGCAAACTTCTCAACCAGATCAAATATTCTCATTGACAATTCGCCATCAATGCCCTGTTTTTCTGCCCCTTCTTTAAAAACAGAACGTTGCTTTGCCATCTCCTCGGGCTTTTTCTTACCCATAGCTCGACGTAGTAAATCAGCACCGCCTAGTGTATAACCTGATAAGGTCTGTGCGATTTGCATAACTTGTTCTTGATATAAAATAATACCGTATGTTGGCTCTAAAATAGGTTTTAATGATTCATGTTGATATTTAATATCGGGATAAGAAACCTCTTCTCGACCATGTTTGCGGTCAATGAAGTTATCTACCATACCTGATTGTAATGGACCAGGGCGAAATAGTGCAACTAAAGCAATCATATCCTCAAAACAGTCCGGTTTTAACCGTCTGATTAAGTCTTTCATCCCTCTAGATTCTAACTGGAATACGGCTGTGGTTTCAGCTTTTAACAATAATTCAAACGATTTTTCATCATCTAAAGGAATTCTAGTGATATCGACTCTTTCTTTTCCAGTTCGAAGCTGACGATCATTAATCATTTTGATAGCCCAATCAATAATGGTTAATGTTCTTAGCCCTAAAAAGTCAAACTTGACAAGCCCTGCATATTCAACATCGTTTTTATCAAACTGAGTAACTGGATGATGGCCTTCTGGATCACAATAAATTGGTGAAAAATCAGTAATCTTAGTTGGGGAAATAACTACTCCCCCTGCATGCTTACCTGCATTTCGAGTTACACCTTCTAATTGGCGTGCAATATCGATTAATGATTTAACTTCTTCATTATTATCATATAAATCTTGAAGCTGAGACTCAATTTCAAAAGCTTTAGCAAGAGTCATGCCTGGATCTAAAGGTATTAATTTTGAAATACGATCGACAAACCCATAAGGATGTCCAAGCACTCGACCAACATCCCGTATTACCGCTTTAGCTGCCATAGTACCAAAGGTTATAATTTGGGAAACAGCATCTCGCCCATACATATCAGCAACATGATCAATAACCAGATCGCGTTTTTCCATACAAAAATCAACATCAAAATCAGGCATTGAAACACGTTCTGGATTTAGAAAACGTTCAAAAAGTAAATCAAATGCAAGTGGATCTAAATCGGTAATTTTTAAAGCATACGCAACGAGTGAACCAGCACCAGAGCCTCGCCCTGGTCCTACAGGAATATCATTATCTTTTGACCATTGAATGAATTCCATAACAATTAGAAAGTAGCCAGGAAAACCCATTTGATTAATAACAGTTAATTCCGTTTCTAAACGTTCATCATATTCAGATCTTCTTTGTTTTCTGATTTCAGGATCAGGAAATAAAAACGTTAATCTTTCTTCTAATCCTTCACGCGATTTATGCACTAAAAAGTCTTCAGTTGACATATCGCCAGTTGGAAATTTAGGCAAAAAATACTCTCCCAACCGGATAGAAACATTACAACGCTTTGCAATTTCAACACTATTTTCAAGGGCTTCAGGAATATCAGAAAATAGCTCACACATTTCCTGTTCTGAGCGTAGATATTGTTCTGCCGAGTAATTTTTAGGCCTAGAAGGATCATCTAATGTATTGCCATCATGAATAGCAACACGAATCTCATGCGCTTCAAAATCAGAAGCTTTTAAAAATCGAACATCATTAGTTGCAACGACTGGTAACAGATATTGTTCGGCCAAACTTACAGCACGATGAATAAATAGTTCTTCATTGTTGCGTTTAGTCCGTACTAATTCAAAATAAAAATGGTCATGAAAATTTGCAAGATAAAAATTAATCGCATTATCAATGATAATTTGATTATTGCGAACAATACCAATACCAATATCGCTTTCACGACCGGCTAATACAATTAACCCAGCTCGATGCTCAATTAACCACTCATTATCAACAACGGGAAAATCACCAATATACCCTCGTTGATAAGCTTTAGAAATTAATAAAGTAAGATTTTGATACCCTTGATTATTAGCCGCTAATAGAGTTAAACGATAAATATCATCAGGCATTAGGGAGCTTCTAACAGCAAGATCGGCACCAATGATCGGTTTAATGCCTTTGGACATTGCTGAGCCATAAAACTTAACTAGTCCACAAAGATTAGTGAAATCAGTGATCGCAAAAGCTGGCATCTGTAACTTGCTCACTTCATTTACTAATGTGCCAACTTTGGCAATCCCATCAATCATTGAGAAATCACTATGTAAATGAAGGTGAATAAATTTAGGTTGCGCCATAATTACCAAAATTAAGCTATAAAATTAGTTTGCAATTATAACATAAGCAGTAAAAATATTCTTATTCTCTTTAAATTATGAGTTCTAATTGAAAATAAAAGAGGAGCGCCATTTTTATTATAAATTTTATCAGTGAAAATATACATTAAAAATATTCCACCAATAATAAACTATTGGCGGATAATAAGATATTAGATTTTCTTAAACAGCACTGAACCATTAGTTCCACCGAAACCAAAAGAATTACAAAGTGCGTATTCTAAGTTTTTAACTTGACGAGCAGTATGTGGAACATAATCAAGATCGCAACCATCATCAGGATTATCTAGATTAATTGTTGGTGGCACGGCTTGATCACTCAATGCAAGTACAGTAAAAATTGACTCAACTGCGCCAGCAGCACCCAATAAATGCCCTATCATTGATTTGGTTGAACTAACCATAACTTTGTTGGCATTTGCTTTAAATATGTTTTTTACTGCTTGAGTTTCAGCTTTATCACCAGCGGGCGTCGAAGTGCCATGAGCATTGATATAACCAACTTGCTCAGGGTTAATGCCCGCATCACGAAGTGCACATTTCATTGCTAAAGCTGCACCACTGCCATCCGCAGGAGGAGAAGTCATATGATAAGCATCACCACTCATACCAAAACCAACAACTTCAGCATAAATTTTAGCACCACGTTTTTTGGCATGCTCATATTCTTCTAAGAACATAATCCCTGCACCATCTCCTAGCACAAAGCCATCACGATCTTTATCCCAAGGGCGACTTGCTGCTTTAGGATTATCATTGTTAGTTGATAAGGCACGAGCAGCCCCAAAACCACCAATACCAAGTGGCGTACTAGCTTTCTCTCCACCACCTGCTAACATAGCATCTGCATCACCATAGGCAATCATACGTACTGCATGACCAATATTATGCACACCAGAAGAACATGCTGTGGCAATAGTAATACTAGGTCCTTTTAATCCATAAATAATGGATAAATGACCAGCAATCATATTAACAATTGTTGATGGAACAAAAAACGGGCTAATCTTACGTGGCCCACCATTGACTAATGCGCTGTGGTTTTCTTCAATTAACCCAAGTCCACCAATACCTGAGCCTATCGCGCAACCAATTCGTTCAGCGTTTTCTTCCGTGATCTCAATGCCCGCATCTTGCATTGCTTGCATGCCCGCAGCAATACCGTATTGAATAAAAAAATCCATTTTACGAGCATCTTTGCGTGAAATATTATAATCTTCGCCATTAAAGTTTTTAACCATCGCTGCGAAGCGTGTTGCGAAAGGGGCTGTATCGAAGTGTTCTATGAGTTCAACGCCACTTTGCCCAGCGAGTAAAGCTTGCCAAGTGGATTCAACTGTATTACCTACAGGAGATATCATGCCCATTCCAGTAACAACAACTCTGCGTTTAGACACATTGTCCTCCAGAAAAGGATTGAAATGAAATTTGAATCATTGAAAATTTTATTTTGAGTTTTCTGCCAATCTATACCGCTTTTATTTCATTTAGAATTAAATAGGTAGATGCAAACTAGGCGATCATATGACCGCCTATTATGAAAACTCTGCTAAACCTTATTGATTCGCAGTAATATAATCAATTGCTGATTGAACAGTTGTGATTTTTTCAGCTTCTTCATCAGGAATTTCAGTATCAAATTCTTCTTCTAAAGCCATAACTAATTCAACTGTATCAAGAGAGTCAGCGCCAAGATCTTCGATGAAAGAAGATTCATTTTTAACTTCTTCCTCTTTTACACCAAGTTGCTCAACAATAATTTTCTTAACTCGCTCTTCAATAGTGCTCATACTCTTTTTTTTCCTATAAAAATCGCCGAAAGTGGCGGTGAATGTAAGTTTATAAAATGTTGAAAAAGATGCCAATCATTTTTCAACCCAATTGCTTATTTTTTATACAAAACTTCAATGTATTGACTCATTTTACACTATTCTAGGCAATTACACCATATACATACCACCATTGACATGTAAAGTTTCGCCAGTAATGTAAGATGCTTCATCTGAGACCAAAAATGCTACAGCATTTGCAATTTCAGTTGGCTCACCTAAACGCCCTGCAGGTACTTGTGCCAATGTTAAAGCTTTTTGCTCATCAGTTAATGCTTTTGTCATGTCTGTTGCAATAAAGCCAGGTGCAACTACATTAACAGTTATACCGCGCGATGCAACTTCACGCGCTAATGATTTACTAAAACCAATTAAACCAGCTTTTGCTGCAGCATAGTTAGCTTGACCAGCATTACCCATTGTACCCACTACTGAGCCAATAGTGACAATTCTGCCATAACGCTTTTTCATCATTGTGCGCAATAATGCTTTAGATAACCGAAAAACAGACGTTAAATTTGTATTTAAAATATCTTGCCATTCATCTTCTTTCATTCGCATTAATAAATTATCACGAGTAATACCAGCGTTATTAACTAGAATATCAATATCACCAAATTCAGTTTTAATTGCGGCAATAACAGATTCAATTGATATCTCATCGATCACATTTAAAATAAAGCCTTTCCCATGTGAACCTAAATATTGGCTAATGGCATCAGCACCTTTTTCTGTTGTCGCTGTACCAATAACGGTTGCGCCACAAGCAACTAGTTTTTCCGCAATCGCTTTACCAATCCCACGGCTTGCACCAGTTACTAACGCAATTTTTCCTGATAAGTTCATAACAACCCCTTTTTTTATCTAGTATTTTCTAATGCAGCATCTAATGAAGCTTTATCATTAACAGCACAACCAGACAAGGTATCAACAATACGTTTAGTTAGCCCTGTTAACACTTTACCAGAGCCAACTTCAACTAAAAGCGTTACACCTTGTTTCGCCATTTCTTCAACAGTTTCAGTCCAACGAACAGGGCTGTAAAGCTGAGCAATTAGTGCAGCTTTGATTTTTTCAGCTGATGTTTCAATTTTAACATTAGTATTATTGATAACTGCAAAATTTGGCGTACTAAATTCTATATCGTTTAATGTATTGGCTAATTTATCTGCTGCTGGTTTCATTAACGCACAATGAGATGGCACGCTAACAGCAAGTGGTAGAGCTCGCTTTGCACCAGCTTCTTTACACAATGCAGCAGCCCGTTCAACGGCTTCTTTATGCCCAGCGATAACAACTTGACCTGGGGAGTTAAAATTTACTGGAGCAACAACTTGACCTTGAGCTGCTTGTTCACATGCTTTATTAATTGAATCATTATCTAATCCAATAATGGCATACATTGCACCTGTGCCACTTGGCACAGCGTCTTGCATTAATTTACCTCGTAATTCAACTAATTTTATGGCATCTTTGAAGTCAATAACACCAGCACAGACTAATGCTGAATATTCTCCTAAACTATGACCAGCCATAAAAGCAGGTTGAGCACCACTGACACTTTGCCATACTCTAAATATTGCAACAGAAGCAGCAAGTAGCGCTGGTTGTGTTTGCCATGTTTTATTTAATTCTTCTACAGGGCCTTCTTGTACCAGCTTCCATAAATCATAACCGAGTACTTCAGAAGCTTCATCAAAAGTTGATTTCACAATTGAATAATTATCAGCAAGTTCTTTTAACATGCCGACAGCTTGTGAACCTTGTCCTGGAAATACCATTGCAAATTTGGTCATTATTAAATCCTTGATTATAAAAACAAACTAAAATCTAACTAGTGCTGATCCCCAAACAAATCCACCACCAAACGCTTCTAGCAAAACTAAGTGGCCTCGTTGAATTCGTCCATCTCGCACACCAGCATCTAAAGCGCAAGGCACAGAGGCAGCTGAGGTGTTACCCTGCTTATCTAATGTAACAATAACTTTACTCATGTCCAGATCTAGTCGTTTAGCAGTCGCAGAAATAATTCTCAAATTTGCTTGATGTGGCACAAGCCAATCCAAATCGGCTTTGTTAAACGCATTCTCAACCAAAAGTTCATCAACCAAATTTGAAAGCTCTTTAACTGCAACTTTAAATACTTCATTACCATGCATAGTCATATAGACTGGATCGTCCATATTACGACGATCAACATATGGGTACTTTAATAAATTGCCATAACGACCATCAGCATGGAGGTGTGAAGCGATAATACCAGGCTCTTCTGATGCGCCCACAACAACTGCCCCTGCACCATCACCAAAAATAATAATGGTTCCTCGGTCATTTGGATCCACGCCACGTGTTAACATATCTGAACCAACGACTAAAGCGTATTTAATAGCGCCGCTTTTAATATATTTATCTGCAATATCAAGTGCATAAATAAATCCAGAACAAGCTGCAGATACATCAAACGCAACAACATCACCAATGTCTAATTTGGCCTGTAATTCTGTTGCAGAACTTGGAAATGCATTGACCGAGGTTGCCGTTGCAACAATAATCATACCAATTTCTTCTTTATCAATATTGGCCATTTCAATTGCATTCATTGCGGCTTCATAAGCCATGCTCGTTACCGTTTCATTTGGTTCTGCAATACGTCTTTCTTTAATACCAGTACGCGTTGTGATCCATTCATCACTAGTATCGACCATTTTTTCAAGATCTGCATTAGTTCTTATCTGTTTTGGAAGATAACTCCCAGTTCCTAATATCTTTGTATACATCTAATTATTCGCTCTTGGGTAGTGCGGAAGAAAGACTCATTGCAATCTTCTCTGGTATATTTGTTTGTATAGCCAAAATAGCTTGTTCTATTGCTGCATAAAATGATTTTTGATTGGCACTACCGTGACTTTTAATCACAATACTTCGAAGTCCAAGCAAGCAAGCTCCATTATATCTTCCAGGATCTAAATAACCAAAATTTTTCGCGATCTTTCTTTGTAGCCATTTACTTAATAATTTCATTAATAATGAATGATGAGATAGGGATAATTTAAACGAAGACATAAAAATTTTTATTAAACCTTCGACTGTTTTTAACGTTACATTACCCACAAAACCATCACAAACAAGTACATCTGTTTTACCTGTTAAAAGTTCGTTACCTTCTAAATAGCCAATATAATTCATTTGGTTATTTGATTTTAAAATAGAAGACGCTAAACGAATCTTATCCAAACCTTTACTATCTTCTTCACCAATATTAAGTAACGCGACACGGGGATGGTCAATCTTAAGTACTGTTTTAGCTAAAATTTCGCCCATTATCGCAAACTGCACTAACATATTGCTATCGCACTCTGCATTAGCGCCTAAATCCAATACTACGGTATTTTGATTATTTAATGCAGGAACTGTGGCAACAAGTGCTGGGCGATCTATACCAGTTAATGAACGTAATAATAGTTTTGACAATCCCATTAACGCGCCAGTATTACCCGCACTTACACATGCTTGAGCTTTATTATCTTTAACTAGTTCAAGCGCCATTCTCATAGAGGAGCCTTGACTATGACGAATTGCATAAGAAGGCCTCATATCATTGGCAATAACTGTGGTCGACTCCGTTAATATTAACCGACCTTCTTGTTGATATTGAGTAATTAATTTTGCTTTTTCTTTAGGTAAAAAAAGATTGATTTCTGTTGAGCATCCCACCAGAAAGATAGATAGATTTGGATAACAATTCAGTGCGTGTATTGCAGCAGGAACAACAACACGAGGACCGAAGTCCCCGCTCATAGCATCTAACGCAATGGTTAGATTATCCAAAATGTCACCTGAGAATTTCTAAATAATTACTTAGTAATTATTTAGAAATCACTTTACGACCACGATAATAACCATCAGCGGTTACGTGATGACGTAAATGTGTTTTACCTGATTCATCAACTGAGATATTAGCAACAGTTAATGCATCATGAGAACGACGCATACCACGTTTTGCACGAGTTTTACGATTCTGTTGAACAGCCATGGATTTACCCCTTATTCTTTAAACTAACTAAAATTGCAAATGGATTTGTTTTTTCATTCTCAGTTGGAATTTCACCAAATACCATATCTGCCTCTGACACTTCGCAGTGTTTACTATCATGTACCGGCGCAATCGGTAGCGAGAGAATAATTTCGTCCTCAAGTAACGTTAATATATCTACTTCGCCAAACTCGTTCATCAGAACGGGCTCATAATGTTCCGGTAGTGCCTCTGCTTGAGCATCGCTCTTAACAGGACTAAATTTATTCATCACATGAACTTCAGTGACAAAAGGTTCAAAACAACGTTGACAAGTTTGTTCTAACGTCATTTTTGCATCAATAGCGATAACACAAAGCTTTTGTTCATCATAATGGAAAGATAAACTACAGGCGATATCACTTTTTGGATTTTCAACCCTCTTTATCGCTTGAAGTGGATAATATCCAGTATAATCAAGTCGTTTTTGTGCTGCTTTAATCGGGTCAATAGTTAATGGTAATCTATTTTGCATAAGATATGCATACTACCTTAAAAATTTATTTAGCGTAGCTAAAAACTACACAATGCCATAAGGCGCGCATATTACCTTTAAATCATGGTTTCGTCAATGGGCATAAGCAAGATAATTTGTTTTAGCTATTGATTATTACCTTAATATTTATTCTGAATATTTTTTTATTTTTAGAAAATTTTTGCTAAAAACACGATTTAAGACAAAAACAATAAATAAACTAATCAGACATTATATTATGACAATCGACCAAAGCTATCTTTGACAATTGCACGAAAATCATTAAATGTTTTGCTATCTAATAAACGCTTAGTAGATTTTTCTTTGACAAAGTTAACAAATAAATTATAAATACGCATTGCATCTTCATATTCATTTTTACTAATTGCCAATAAAAAAATAACATAGGCAACTTGATTTTTATCCCACACGATCCCCTGTGGAGCCAATATGGTAGTTACTATCGTCTTTTTAGCCAGCAACCCAACAGAGTGAGGAATAGCAATATTTTCACCCAATAGCGTAGAAACAATTGCCTCTCGCTCAATAACAGAAGGATAAAAATCAACATCAACATACCCCATTTGTTCAAGTTTTTTGCAAACTTTGTTAAAAAGTTCCTCTTGGGTCATGGGTTGGTTAATAATTAGAAAAAATTTTTCACTAAAAAAACGCTCAATAATATAAGGCATCTTTCTATCTATCATTGCCAATCGTCCCAATTGTTCAAGCTGATAAGATGTAGGAAATGGTGCAATTTTAACTATTTGTTTATTTTTTTTTGTTAAACGAACAGTTGAAACAACAAAATCTTCTTCAATATTGGAAAGCTGTTCATACTCTCGATAAGAAAGTGTGCGATTTATTTTAATATGAGGAAAATCCCTTTTAATTTTTGCCTCAATCATACGCAATGCTGCATTACCAAGCTCGCTAACAAGTAAAATTTGCGCACATCTTTCATGCCCAGCGCTATAATTACGCTCTAATGCTACACCGATATGTACCGCTAAGTAGCTAATTTCATCTTCTGTCATTTTTGCTCCAGTGTACTTTTCGGTATTAGCAAGAGCAGACAGCGTAATATCATAAGCAAAAGGATAATACTTTTTTATTTCATGTAATAAAGGGTTAGTTGTACGAATTTGATATTTAATCCTCGATAACATTGATGAAATATGTATTAATATATCTTGGTTTAGCTTCTTATCTTCTAATAAATTATAATGATACGTATCATTAATATAAGATAATATATGTTTAACCATTGCTAAGCTTTGTGCCTGATTTGGCGATTCCATAACCGTTCTAGAAATAACCTGAGCACATAAATAATTAAATTCCGTATCGGAAAGCACACTGCCTAGGAAATAGGAAACATCTTCAGAGATTTGAGTCACTGCGCTGATAACAGTAGTATTAATTTGATCTACATCATATTCAAGTAACTCATGCCCTTGAGTAATTCGAGTAATTGAAACCGCACAGCTATAAAGTAGATATCCTTGCCCTTCAGCATTTAATTTTAACTCAAAACGTTCAAGTTGATTTTGAAGAATTTTTTCAAGATACTCTAAATCGATATCATTTAAAACTGTTTTACGTAGTCTATTAACCGTAATGAAATCTTCAGCCATATGCCGTTGCCATAAAATATCGGTTAAACAGGTACGAATTGATAACTCATCACCAACTAACCGCATACCATAATAAGGACGATTTTCGATTAATAAATTGTATTTATCTAAATATTGTTTAACCTCAATAACATCATTTTGCAACGTGCTACGGCTTAAAAACCATTTCCCAGCAATATCATCCAATTTTACTGAATTAGATTGCGTTAAAAAAGCAATCAATAAAGCCGAAACTCTTTCTCTACTTGTTCGGGGGATGCGCTCAATTGCCTGAGTGATAGGCAATGTTGCATAAAGAATGGGATCGGTTACCACAAGTTGATATCCAATATTTTTGGTATAATCAACTTGTGCTCCATAATCGCTTAAAATACCATTAAGTGCTGAAATATCAGTGCGAATAGTGCGAGTAGAAACCGAAAAACGATTCGCTAACTCTTGTTGTGGCAGCGTTTCATTTTTTATGGTATCAAATAAATACGCTAATCGCTGAGAAGAGAATAGCACTTTAGATGACATTATTTATCCTACAAGCTTTTGTGTGATAGCTAAAAGTTGTTTGACATCATTAGTGCGCGTTGCGCCTGTTGCTTTATCAATAATAGAACTATAGATGTGTGGGATAATTTTCTTCACACCTGCATCTAAGGCAATTTTTAAAACTGTTTCATAATTATCTAGATCAATGCTACCAGTTGGTTCAAGAAAGAAATCATGTTCAGCGCAACATTTAGCTACATACGCAAATTCATCTTTATGTTTTAGCCCACCCATAGGAAAGTATTTTATTGAGCTACCACCCATGTCTTTTAATAAAGCAATAGCCGTTTCAACAGGAACAATTGCAGCTGGAGATTTTGAGCTTAGCGGACCTGTTGCAATATTGACTAAGCCAACTTTTCCCGTTGGCGAAACTAATCCATTAATGATAGATTCTTTTTGCCCTAGCAAAGCTCGACTGGTTGCAACCCCTGTAAACACTTGGTTAATATGTTGTGGTTGGAGTATAGCTGATATTTCAGAAACCATGATTGACTGATTAGGATCACCAGCACCAAGTCCTATTGAAATAGCATTATCAATGGCTACTGCATACTTTTTCATATCAGCAATTGCAGCTTCATTATTGGCGTAATTTTTAGATAAAATGCCAACAACAACATAAGTTTGTGCTGCCTCATAAATCGCCTTCGCATTATCAATTGAATTCGCTAATACATTTAAACAAACACGATCATTATAATAATTTGGAGTCAGTTGCATTATTGTGCTCCTTGAGTAATATTTTTAATTTTGTGGTAAATAATGTCGAGTTGTGTTGATGTCACACTACGCACATCAGCATCAACTTTGCCTTCATTGGCTTTATATTCTCTAAAATACACTGCAATCTCACCTTGTTTCATCAGTTCAATTATCTCGACTGCGGTTTTACCTATTACACTTGCATCAAATGCTATTTCGGCTCGTGCAATATCACGCCCAGCTCCATCCCAAACCACTTTAGCCGATATACCTTTAAGTGTATTTAGACTTTCAATAAATGGGGTCATCTTAGCGACCATCTGTTGTCCTGTTTCTGATTGTGGATCGGTAACATAAAGCTCAATAGCTTTTGTTAATCCTAAAATACCTTCTTTGCCTATCTTCATTGGCCGCCCAATACCTTGTGACTGTAATTTTAACCATTCCACCGCTTGATGACGCCCAATGACTAAACCACTGGTCGGCCCTTCAATTGCTTTAGCGCCACTGTAAATCACTAAATCAGCCCCTTGTTGATAATAAGTTTGTAAATCGTCTTCCGCCGCTGCATCAACAATCAATGGGATATCATATTTTCTAGCAATAGCAGCTGTTTGCGCGACCGACAACATGCTTTTTTGTACACAATGATGTGATTTAACATATAAAATCGCAACAGTATCTGGATTAATTAGTGATTCGATATGTTCAGGTTTACACTCATTTGCATAGCCTGCTTCAACCATAATCCCACCACCTAAAGAAACCATTGTCCCAATTGGTGCACCAAAATTAACATTATGGCCTTTAGGGACAATAATTTCACGAGGAACATATTTATCAGATGAATGCAAATTAAATAATAAGTCACGATCATCTTTGGTAATCAAGCCCGCAACCGCTTGAACAATACCAGCGGAAGCGCACGATACTACCACGGCATTTTCAACATTGAGCAATTGCGCAATATATTGGCCTGTTTTATCTACTAAATCCTTAATTTCAAAATATTCATTTAGCCCACATGATACCGTATCAATCACTTCAGATCTTGGAGTTGATACACCTAAAATGGTCATTCTTCCTGACGCATTAATTACCTTTTTTAAGTGATATTTATTATAAATATCTTTTTTAGTTGGAGATTCTGAGCTCATTTTTACTACCTTCCTCTGTTAGTTCAATGCGTATCAAATGCTTTCCCGTATCAGCGACAATAGATGCTAAAGGAACAAACTGTTCATCACTTTGCCTAACTTCGCCTTCAGAATCTAATAATGAAATAGTTTGCCGTTTAATATCAAAAATGGTCAAATCTGCATCATAACCAACCGATAAAACACCTTTATTTTTAATATGCAAAATTTGAGCCGCATTTTGTGTCACACTATCAATAATTCTTTTTCGGCTATAACCAAGACAAATAAACTTCGTCATCACATTAGCCAAGCTAAAAACTGGACCATGTAGACGGTTTTTAGAGTAAATATCAGAGCTAATCGTATTGGGGTAAATACCCAAGCATTTAGCACGTTCTGCTACTGAAAAACTAAAACTTTCACCACCATGGCCGATATCTAATATCACTCCACGTTCGATTGCTCTTTTGATTGAACCACGCAATTGATTTTGTTTATCAAAGATTTGATTGGGTTTACCATTAAAACAATGTGTAATAATGTCACCTTTAGTTAATAAATCGGCAATTTCATCGAGCTCAGGAGGATTATTACCAACATGAATCATTAGAGGCAAACCGCTCTTTTTTTGCATTTCTTTGGCTTTAACTAATGGTAAAATGCCATTTCTACCCACGACGCTACCACTCATTCGTACTTTGATGCCAATAATAAAATTAGGATATTTAGCTAATGCTTCATCAAATAACGGCGCGTCAATATCCTGCATATCAGCGAGCTCACTTTGTCTTAATAAACCAATTTTAGAAATATTTAAAAAAGAGTAAACATGTGTACTTGCTTGCTGAGCTAATTGATAAAACTCATCAACATCAATAGCGCCAACACTACCAGCATCAACAACAGCGGTGACACCCGCCTTTACACCAATCAAATCTGGCTCATCATGATAGAGGGGGGATCGCGCAAAACAATGCGTGTGTGAATCAATCCACCCAGCACTAATATAATGTTTATTTTTTAGATCCAGTACACGTTTAGATTGCCCTATAATAGAACTAGCCATCGCAACTATCTTACCATTAGCAATAGCAATATCGGTTACTGACTCATCAATCTGTTTGGCATTTTTGATAATTAAATCATACATAATTTTTCACTCTTCTCTACAATTGAATAAATTATAGAGAGTAATTAATATTATAGGATTGGGAATACACCGCCAAAAATCATTGCGCCTAAAATAGCCCCACCGGTGATCGGTTTTTTCCATACATAAAAAAGCAGTGCTCCCAATAAAGAACCAATACCAATAGGGATGGAAGCGACCATAGCAGATAAAATAATCATTGGGCCAAGAAAACGCCCAGAAGCATTGCCCGCCCCCATCATAACATCGGCACCAAATGTTGAACCAGAACCACCATTAACCGTAAATTTACGGATCAGAATAATGATTAAACCCGTTAGGATCCCCAAAACCAACCCCGTTATTAATGCAACAAAGAAATTTTCAACAGGTAATGTATAACCTCCCGCTAGCAATAATGCAGGTATACCAAGCCCAATACCGGTTTGCAATGCGCCACCGATATCCAATATACCCACTAATGAGCCTTCAATAACTCGAGCAAATAAAAAGCTAGCCCCAAAAGCCGCAACTGCACCATAATCCCCCGTAGTCATTCCTGATTTAAGCATGGCAACGAAAGCAATTTCGTTAAAGGCACCAATACCATATACATAGAAAGTATGCGTTCCAGCAAAAATACCAGCAGACAATAATCCACAGATAATAGAGAATGACCAATCAGCATACCAAAAACTTTTATTGATCGTTGTTTGTGTGTTCATAACATGTTCCCTGTATTATTTAAACCAATAAGATAAACCGTCTCTAAATGAATTTATCATCTTCATATCAAAACCACGAAAATACCCACTCATAACAAATAGAATAATGACAGACACCAGCATGATTTTCATCACACGATTCCAGCCACTATCATCAACACCTTTCCCAATCAATATCCCTAATACCAGCCCAGGTACAGCATTCCCCATAATTAACTGCGCAAGCCCTCCAAACAATGTGCCCCAAAAACCACTACGGCGCCCAGCATCTAATGCGGCTAACCAGAAAATAACTGGCATAACAGTTGCAACTAGCAAGTTTGCTGCAGGAACCAGAACTTTAGTTGCGGTAATTTTTAGCGAATCTGGAACCACTGAAGTTGTCGTATTTAAAAACAACACAACAACCATACCAACAAATGCGCATGCAAAAGCCATTTTTTTAGGGTCGTGTAAGGTTTCGTCAAGATTACGATTTTTTATCATCAATAAAGAAGCGCCCCAATTGGGAATGATTCTATGATCGACATCTTGAGTAAAAGAGCCTGCTGCAACTGATGATGCCCATGCATTAAAAAAGAATCCTAAACCAAATGAAAAGTGCGCAGTAGGATCGCCTTCGCATGAGTTAAGCTCCCCCAATGTACGAAATGCCCCCATTCCTTGATACGTTGGCGCATGAAACATTCTAGCAGCCCCAACGCCAACCCCAAAACCACAAAGTCCACCGATAATAATAGACTTAAATGCAATAATTAAAATTTCCATAACTTTCCTTTTACGTTATGTTATCTAGAAGTAAATTCAATATCATTTAAATCAATAAAAGTTACATTAACAGATACATCAAGGGTGATTTCATAAAATGTCTTTTTTCTTGGTAAAAAAATAAATAAAAAACGTTCCATTACTATCTTTTCTATTGCTGATACCACTTGAATATCAATCGGCTCTATACGCAACAGAATGTTATTAGTATTTTTCAATACTTCTTTCTGAACCTGACTTAAAGCATTAGAAAATGTTCGTTGCTTAGAATCACCATGACCTTTTACTCTCACAAGTATCTGTTCTTGTTTTTTCATATTCATTTTTCGATTATGAACGTGGGTATTTTTTCAGAAATGCTTTTGCAATACGCAGTCCTAATTCTTCCGTATCCATAAACCCAAAACCAAGGACTTTACACCCTTCATTGATAGCCGTTTCACCTTCTTCAATTGAACGCATACCATGACGCTGTGGGTAACCATATTTATTTTGTGCCGTAATAGCACCTGCCCCACCACTACCACAGAAAGAAAGCCCTAAATCGGCATTTTCCTTATTCATTACATCACCTAATTTCATATCTGCAGCCATACCAGGAATAACAATTGCACGGCAACCTGCTACTGAATCAATTCCCGTGGCAATTTTTTGCCCTTTTCCCATTCTATCGCCGATAACAATGACCACCTCTGCCATAACATTTCTCCTATTAATTATTGTTTTTTAGTTGTCTAGTAATCGTTTAATTTGCTTTAGCAACTTCATAATGAACTGCCAATAAATATGCCTCTTCTATTGGTAAATTATCAAATAACGCTACCGTCTTTCGTGCCAGCTCTAACGATTCTTCTGAAAGTTCATCAAACAATGCAGGATCGATTTCAGGTAGTTTTTCTAATGTTTTAGCCCTTTCAACCATCGCTTTTACATGTGAAAATAACATCGCTTTTTGAACATCATTTTGTATAATTTGATGCTGTACTAACCAACTGTTGATAATGTTAATGGTTTGTTGGGTAACTAGCTCTGGTTCAAGATTGTCTTCAAACATTCTAAATTTGATTTGGGTCATAGCTAATACATTTCTCTTATTGTTATTTTAGATTGGACGGTTTAAGCGTAAAACAAACGTGTTTGAATGTGGATAGAGAGTTTTTCCTTCAGAAAGAGGAAATTTGTTACCAAGTTAGTTAAACACAATAATCAAAAGGGATTGCTATTTTATATGGTGGATCATTTGCGAATCTTGATATTCAATTTTGTGAACTAGATCATAAAAAATATAATAAGATTTGTTTTTTAGACACTGAAGAAAGGTAAATCTGAAATTTCATAACGCAAGCAAGTTGAAACCTTACTTGCTTAAAAATAAAAAATTCAATAAAATCAATCGCTTTCCTGAATAACTTTTAGTCTATTATTACACTGTTTTAATGTGTAACGTTCTGTGTAAAATAGCATCATCTGTAGCTAGAATGTTGGCTTGCAACGCCTGTAGAATGAAAATAATGACAACTATAAAAAAACAGATTCCACTCTTATTTGTCATTGCTCATAAAGCTTTCTGCTTATCATAAGACTCTATCGTTATTATTACTGGCGACCATAACTGTTTTTTGGTTTATAAAATAACTTCAAAACATTCTAGTTGTGCTGAGTCGAAATAAATATCTTTATTATTTGGTCTATTATCTATGTTACGGTGTGTATGCTTGAAATGTGGTGAGTTTACCCAAGCATCAAAATCATCTTTTGAATCCCACTCAACAAATGAAGAAAATAACGTGTAATCTTCTTCTGTTTTTCCTTGTAAAAAGTAAAAACGATTAAACCCTTTCATTTCTTTCAAATGGCTATCGCGGTTGCGCCATATTTCAATAAAAGCATCTTCACTACCTCGTTTAATTTTAAAACGGTTCATTACAATATACATCCTTATCTCCTTTTACATTTCTAAATTAAACATCATATAAAAAAATAGCACGCCATGCGTGCTATTTGTAAATTGAGTTAAAAAAATTATTGATTCTCTTCGGCAGAATTTAACAATTCAGCTAAGTTAGCTGTTGCTTCTTCTGCTGAAATGGTTGCTGGAACCTCATCGACTGATGGCATTGCGCGTTTACGTAAACGTTCTTTATGGTAAGCATAACCAGTACCTGCTGGAATTAATCGACCAACAATAACGTTTTCTTTTAAGCCACGCAGTTCATCATTCTTACCTGCCACCGCAGCTTCAGTTAATACACGAGTCGTTTCTTGGAACGAAGCAGCAGAAATAAACGATTCAGTCGTCAATGATGCTTTAGTAATACCAAGCAAGTCATGCAAGTAAACAATCGGCTCTTTGCCTTGTGCTTCAAGTTCACGATTAATAATCTTCAAGCGAGAAACTTCAAGCTGTTCACCTTCAAGCAGACGAGAACCACCTGGATGAATAACTGTTGCCTTACGTAACATTTGTCGTACGATAACTTCAATATGTTTATCATTGATTTTTACACCTTGCAGACGATAAACTTCTTGAACTTCGTTAACAATATAACGTGTCACCGCATTAACACCACGTAAACGCAGAATATCATGCGCTGATTCAGGACCATCCGAAATCACATCACCACGCCCAACTTGTTCACCTTCAAACACGTTAAGTTGACGCCATTTTGGAATCATCTCTTCGTATGGTTCACTACCATCCAATGGCGTGATAATTAAGCGACGTTTACCTTTTGTTTCTTTACCAAATGAAATAATACCATCAATTTCAGCCAAGATAGCAGACTCTTTTGGTTTACGTGCTTCAAATAAATCAGCAACGCGTGGTAAACCACCGGTAATATCTTTGGTGCCAACAGATGCTTGAGGAATACGAGCAAGTGTGTCACCAATATTAATTTCAGCACCATCTTCCAACTGGACTAATGCTTTACCTGGTAAGAAATATTGAGCAAGCATTTCTGTACCAGCCAAATAGATATCATCACCTTTAGCATCAACAATTTTAATTGCTGGGCGCAGATCTTTACCTACACCAGTACGTTCAGCTACATCTAATATCGCAATAGATGATAAACCTGTTAATTCGTCAGTTTGACGAGTAATAGTTTGCCCATCAATCATATCCACAAAACGAATATACCCTTTAGTCTCAGAGATAACAGGCATTGTATGTGGATCCCAATTAGCAACAGTTTCACCTGCGTCAACTGCCTCGCCATTACCTTTGCTTAAAATCGAACCATAAGGAACTTTATAAGTTTCTTTCATTCGACCTAAATCATCAATAATGGTTAGCTCGGCATTACGCGAAGTAATAACCAATTTCTTGTCTGGGTTAGTTACAAATTTAGCATTAGTTAATTTAATACTACCTTTGTTTTTAACTTGGACACTTGATTCCGCTGCTGCTCGCGATGCCGCACCACCGATATGGAACGTACGCATGGTTAACTGTGTACCTGGTTCACCGATTGATTGTGCAGCAATAACACCGATTGCTTCACCTTTATTGACCAAGTGACCACGGGCTAAATCACGACCATAGCATTTTGCACAAACACCAAAGTCAGTATCACACGAAACAACAGAACGGACTTTAACACTATCTACAGATTCAGCTTCAAGTAAGTCACATTTACTTTCATCAAGTAACGTGTTGCGCGGAATTAAGATATCTGCACTGCCTGGTTTTAACACATCTTCAGCAGTAACACGACCTAAAACACGTTCACGAAGTGGCTCTTTAACATCGCCACCTTCGATAACTGGCGTCATCACCACACCTTCTAAAGTGCCACAGTCATCTTCGATAACCACTAAATCTTGTGCAACATCAACTAAACGGCGCGTTAAATAACCTGAGTTCGCTGTTTTTAATGCGGTATCGGCAAGACCTTTACGCGCACCATGGGTCGAAATAAAGTACTGAAGTACGTTTAATCCTTCACGGAAATTTGCTGTAATTGGTGTTTCAATAATTGAGCCATCTGGTTTTGCCATCAAACCACGCATACCAGCAAGCTGACGAATCTGTGCAGCAGAACCACGCGCACCAGAGTCGGCCATCATATAAATACTATTGAAAGAAGACTGAACTTCTTCTTCACCTTTACGGTTAATCACTTTTTCAGTTGATAAGTTATCCATCATGGCTTTAGCAACGCGTTCATTGGCTGCTGCCCAAATATCAATAACTTTGTTATAACGTTCACCTGCCGTTACTAAACCTGATTGGAACTGTTCTTGAATCTCAGCAACTTCAATTTCAGCCTCATTGATGATTTGCGATTTCTTCGCTGGAATTTCCATATCATCAATACCAACCGATACACCAGAACGCGCAGCGTAGGCAAACCCTGTGTACATAATTTGGTCAGCTAAAATAACTGTATCTTTCATGCCTAATTGGCGATAACAGATATTTAAAATTTTAGAGATTGCTTTTTTACCAAGTGGTTGATTAATAACAGAGAAGCTCATTCCTTTTGGCATAATTAACCATAAGATCGCACGACCAACAGTTGTATCAACAACCGAAGTGGTATCTTCCCACTCACCCACACTATTATGTTGGCTTTCAGTAATACGAACTTTAACTTTAGCGTGCAATTCAACTAAACCTAAACGATATAGTTTTTCAGCTTCTTTAGGCCCTGTTAAAATCATCCCTTCGCCTTTAGCATTGACTTTATCACGAGTCATATAGTAAAGACCTAAAACCACATCCTGAGAAGGAACAATAATAGGCTCACCACTTGCTGGCGAAAGAATATTGTTAGTTGACATCATTAACGCACGAGCTTCTAATTGTGCTTCTAACGTTAATGGAACGTGAACCGCCATTTGGTCACCATCGAAGTCCGCATTAAATGCTGCGCAGACTAATGGATGTAATTGAATCGCTTTACCTTCAATTAGAATCGGTTCAAATGCTTGAATACCTAATCTATGTAATGTAGGTGCACGGTTTAGTAATACTGGATGTTCTCGGATAACTTCATCTAAAATATCCCAAACAACCGCATCTTCACGTTCAACCATTTTTTTCGCTGCTTTAATGGTTGTTGCATAACCGCGACGCTCTAATTTTCCGTAAATAAATGGTTTGAATAATTCAAGTGCCATTTTTTTCGGTAAGCCACATTGATGCAAATGTAAGTAAGGACCTACAGTAATAACCGAACGACCAGAATAGTCAACACGCTTACCTAACAAGTTTTGACGGAAACGACCTTGCTTACCTTTAATCATATCAGCAAGAGACTTCAGTGGACGTTTATTTGAACCGGTAATAGCACGACCACGACGACCATTATCTAATAATGCGTCGACTGATTCTTGTAACATCCGTTTTTCGTTACGGACAATGATATCTGGTGCGGCTAAATCTAATAAGCGTTTTAAACGATTATTACGGTTAATAACTCGACGGTAAAGATCATTTAAATCTGACGTTGCAAAACGTCCACCGTCAAGTGGTACCAATGGGCGCAAATCTGGTGGTAACACTGGTAATACGTTTAGAATCATCCATTCAGGTTTATTTTCTGATTGAATAAATGCTTCAATAATTTTAATACGTTTCGTCAGTTTTTTACGTTTAGTTTCAGAATTAGTGGTAGCAAGTTCATCACGTAACGCTTCACATTCTGCTTGCACATCAATATTACGTAATAATTCTTGAATCGCTTCTGCACCCATGCGCGCATCAAATTCATCACCGAACTCTTCTAACGCATCTAAATATTGTTCTTCCGTTAAAATTTGCCCACGGTCAAGATTTGTCATGCCACCATCAAGAACCATAAATGATTCAAAATAAAGTACACGCTCAATATCACGTAGTGGCATATCAAGTAATAAACCGATACGAGATGGTAATGATTTTAAAAACCAAATATGCGCAGTTGGTGATGCAAGCTCAATATGCCCCATGCGCTCACGGCGCACTTTAGCTTGAGTCACTTCCACACCACATTTTTCACAAATTACACCACGGTGTTTTAAACGTTTATATTTTCCACATAAACATTCATAATCTTTTACTGGTCCAAAAATACGTGCGCAAAACAATCCATCACGTTCTGGTTTGAACGTACGGTAGTTGATTGTTTCAGGCTTTTTAACTTCACCAAAAGACCATGAGCGAATCATATCAGGAGAGGCTAGGCCTATCTTAATAGCATCAAAATCTTCTGTTTTTGTTTGTGCTTTTAGAAACTTTAGTAAGTCTTTCACAATTGACTCCTATGGAGTTAAACCAATTAGATAACTTATTATTGCTAATAAGTTATCCCTATAAATAGAAATCATTTAAGTTAGCAAAATTACTCTTCATCTAACTCGATATTGATACCTAGCGAACGAATCTCTTTTAATAGTACATTAAATGATTCAGGGATCGCAGGCTCCATACGATGATCGCCATCTACAATATTTTTATACATCTTCGTACGACCGTTTACGTCATCTGATTTGACAGTTAACATTTCTTGTAGGGTATAAGCTGCACCATATGCTTCAAGTGCCCATACTTCCATCTCACCAAAACGTTGACCACCAAATTGAGCTTTACCACCTAATGGTTGCTGAGTAACTAAACTATATGAACCAGTAGAACGAGCATGCATTTTGTCATCAACTAAGTGATTCAATTTCAGCATATACATGTAACCTACAGTTACCGGACGTTCAAACTGCTCACCTGTACGCCCATCGTATAAGGTAATTTGACCAGATGTTGGTAAATCGCCTAAATCAAGTAGTGCTTTAATTTCTTGCTCTTTAGCACCATCAAACACAGGTGTTGCAAGTGGCATACCATTACGTAAGTTTTGCGCAAGCGTCATAACTTCTTGATCCGTAAATTCGTCCACATTCACTTTTTGTGCTGCGCCTAAACCAAGATCGTACGCTTTTTGGATAAATTCACGTAATTTAGCTAATTCTTGCTGCTCTTTTAGCATAGTGTCGATCTTCTGACCAATGCCTTTAGCGGCCATACCCAAGTGAGTTTCTAGTATTTGTCCGATATTCATACGAGATGGAACACCTAATGGATTTAATACAATATCAACTGGGCGACCCTTGTCATCATATGGCATGTCTTCAATTGGATTAATTTTAGAGATAACCCCTTTGTTACCATGACGACCTGCCATCTTATCACCAGGCTGAATTTGACGTTTAACCGCCAAGTAAACTTTAACAATTTTAAGCACTCCTGGCTGTAAATCATCGCCTTGAGTGATCTTCATGCGTTTAGCTTCTAGCTTTTTATTAAATTCAGCTTTGATTTCTTCATGTTGCTCAGCAAGTTGTTCTAATTGAGCTTGCTTATCTTCGTTAGCTATACCGATTGTCAGCCATTTTTCACGAGGTAAAGCATCCAATTTATCTGCTTTGATGCCACCAGAAATAAGCACATCACGAATACGAGCAAATAGCGCAGCTTCTAAGATTTTAAGCTCTTCAGTTAAGTCTTTTCTTGCTTGTTTAAGTTGCATTTCTTCAATTTCAAGTGCACGTTTATCTTTTTGTACACCATCACGAGTAAACACTTGAACATCAATAACTGTACCTGAAACACCATTTGGCACACGCAACGAAGTATCTTTAACATCAGATGCTTTTTCGCCGAATATGGCACGCAGTAATTTTTCTTCTGGGGTTAATTGTGTTTCACCTTTAGGCGTTACTTTACCAACCAGAATATCGCCACCTTGGACTTCAGCACCAATATAAACAATACCTGACTCATCAAGTTTAGATAATGCAGCTTCACCCACATTTGGAATATCAGCAGTAATTTCTTCTGCACCTAACTTTGTATCTCGAGAGACACAAGATAATTCTTGAATATGAATAGAGGTGAAACGATCATCTTGCACTACTTTTTCAGAGACTAAAATAGAATCCTCAAAGTTATAACCATTCCATGGCATAAATGCCACACGCATGTTTTGACCTAATGCTAATTCACCTAAGTCAGTAGATGGACCATCGGCAAGTACATCGCCACGTTCAACTTTCTCACCTAATTCCACACATGGAATTTGATTAATACAAGTATTTTGGTTAGAACGGGTATATTTAGTTAAGTTATAAATATCAATACCTGTTTCACCAGCGTATATCTCATCAGCGTTAACATTAACAACAATACGTGATGCGTCTACATATTGCACTGTACCACCACGGCGTGCTACTGCTGTTACACCAGAGTCAACTGCTACAGCACGTTCCATACCAGTTCCAACAAACGGTTTTTCCGCTTTTAACGTAGGTACTGCTTGACGTTGCATGTTCGCACCCATTAAGGCACGGTTCGCATCGTCATGCTCAAGAAATGGAATTAATGAAGCACCAACTGATACGATTTGTTGAGTTGATACGTCCATATAATGAACTTGTTCAGGACTATATAAACCTGATTCACCATTTAAACGACATGTCACTAAATCTTCTTTAAAGCGACCATCTTCATCAAGGTTTGAGTTTGCCTGAGCAATCACAAATTCACTTTCATCAATCGCTGATAGATAATTAATTTCATCAGTTACGATGCCATCAATAACTCGACGATACGGCGTTTCTAAGAAACCATACTCATTAGTCCGCGCATAAACCGCTAATGAATTAATCAAACCGATATTTGGACCTTCCGGTGTTTCAATCGGGCAAACACGACCATAATGCGTTGGATGCACGTCACGCACTTCAAACCCTGCTCGTTCACGAGTTAAACCGCCTGGACCTAATGCAGATATTCGGCGTTTGTGCGTAATTTCAGATAATGGGTTATTTTGATCCATAAACTGCGATAGCTGACTAGAGCCAAAAAATTCACGAATCGCAGCTGAAATTGGTTTCGCATTAATCATATCTTGTGGCATGAGCGAATCGAGATCACCTAGAGATAAGCGCTCTTTCACTGCTCGCTCAACACGAACTAAACCAATACGGAATTGGTTTTCTGCCATTTCACCAACGCTACGAATACGACGATTGCCTAAATGGTCAATATCATCAACTTCACCGTGACCATTTCGAATAGCAATCAATTTTTTCATCACGTCAACGATATCATCTTTCGTTAAAACGCTTTCGCCTTCAATGTCATCACGACCTAAAGAACGATTAAACTTCATACGACCAACAGCAGATAAATCATAGCGCTCGTCAGAGAAGAATAAATTATCAAATAATGCTTCAGCTGCTTCTTTTGTTGGCGGCTCACCTGGGCGCATCATGCGATAAATTTCAACTAACGCACCTAATCGGTCACGCGTTGAATCAACATTTAATGTTTCAGAAATAAATGCACCATGATCTAAATCATTAGTGAACAAGGTTTCTATTCTTTTATATCCCGCATTGGTTAATTGAAGTAATAACTCTAGCGAGATTGGAGTATTAGCAAAAGCAATTACCTCGCCCGTTGCTTCATCAACATAATTTTTAGCAAGAACTTTATTAACGATATATTCAACAGGTACATCAATTTTACTAACATTATCTTTTTCTAACTCACGAATGTGACGAGCAGTAATACGACGACCTTTTTCAACATAAATTTTACCTTTTGATTCAATATCAAATAGTGCTGTGTCGCCCCGTAAACGCTCTGGAACAAGATCCATTTTTAACTTAGATTTACCAACTTCAAAAATGGTTTTCTCAAAGAAAATGTCTAAAATTTCTTCCGTTTCAAAACCTAACGCACGTAAAATAATTGTTGCTGGAAGCTTACGGCGACGGTCAATACGAGCGAAAAGATTATCTTTTGGATCAAATTCAAAATCAAGCCAAGAGCCACGATAAGGAATAATCCGAGCATTGTATAGAACTTTACCAGAAGAGTGTGTTTTACCTTTATCACTATCAAAGAACACACCAGGACTACGATGCAATTGCGATACGATTACACGCTCGGTGCCGTTGATCACAAATGTACCATTGTCCGTCATCAAAGGAATTTCGCCCATATAGACGTCTTGCTCTTTAATATCTTTAACTGTTCCTTCTGGCGCATCTTTATCATAAATCACTAAACGTAATTTTACACGCAACGGTGCTGAGTAAGTGATCCCTCTAATTTGACATTCTTTAACATCAAACACAGGTTCGCCCATCTTAAAGCTCACGTATTGCAACTCAGCGTTACCGCTATAACTTTTTATCGGAAATATTGAACGAAATGCGGCTTCTAAGCCATATTGGCCTTCTGGATCTTGCTCAATAAATTTCTGGAACGAATCAAGTTGAATAGAAAGAAGATACGGTATATCCAAGACTTGTGGACGCTTACCAAAATTCTTACGAATTCGCTTTTTCTCGGTATAAGAGTAAACCATTAGTTCCTCAACTTGCTTATCTGCTATTCTAGCATGATTAAATATTCATCAGGATTACTATCGCTAACTGATGGCACCTGACACCTCATCGAAAATATCTATAAATATCAATTGATTAGGCTTAATAAATATACTATTTCTTTATTACTTTTATTGATAATCTTCAAATAAAATTCTTTAACTTATTATAGCGCAAAAAGGCTGGAGGTATAAAACCCCCAGCCATTTGCTGTGTTATCGATAAACTTATTTAAGTTCGACAACCGCACCAGATTCTTCAAGTGCCTTTTTAAGCTCATCGGCATCAGCTTTACTAACAGCTTCTTTAACAGTTGCTGGAGCTGATTCAACAAGATCTTTAGCTTCTTTTAAGCCTAAACCAGTTGCACCACGAACTGCTTTGATAACAGCAACTTTGTTAGCGCCAACATCTTTTAAGATTACATCAAATTCAGTTTTTTCTTCTGCTGCTTCAGCAGGACCCGCTGCGGCTACAGCTACAGCTGCTGCTGCAGAAACACCAAATTTTTCTTCCATCATCGATACAAGTTCAACAACGTCCATAACAGACATTTCAGCAACTGCATCTAAAATTTGTTCTTTAGTGATAGACATAATATAGTTTCCTAAATTTACATTTTTTTAATTAATAAAATTCACAATCAAGCTGCTTCTTTTTGATCGCGAACCGCTGCAAGAGTGCGAACCAATTTGCCAGCTGCGGCTTCTTTCATGGTTGACATCAAGCGAGCTAATGCTTCTTCATAAGTAGGTAATGTTGCTAAGCGATCAATATTCGCTGCAGTAATTAACTCACCTTCAAAGGCTGCGGCTTTTATCTCAAATTTATCATTTTCCTTTGCAAACGCCTTAAAAATACGCGCTGCAGCACCTGGGTGCTCACTTGAAAACGCAATTAGAGTTGGACCAACAAACGTATCTTTCAAACACTCGTATTGAGTGCCCTCAACAACACGGCGTAATAGCGTATTACGAACAACACGCATATAAACACCCGCTTCGCGAGCAGATTTACGTAATGCAGTCATTTTTTCTACAGTTACGCCACGAGAATCAGCAACAACTGCAGATAGCGCACCTTTGGCGATTTCATTAACTTCAGCAACAATTTCTTGTTTATTTTGAAGATTTAGTGCCATTGGTATTGCTCCTGGATTATACTAGGCAAAGCCTAGACTTATTTTAACTAACTACAATATGTAGCTAGCACAACCACGATGAGCAGAATCCCTCTATTATATCTTATCAGGCTCTGTCACCGTCTACGTAGGAAAATTAAGTAGTCAAAACTCAACTACACCTACGGTCTTGGACGGGGTCTGGTTAAGGCCAGACACCAACCGATCTTTTTGTTTAATTATTAAATTAATTAAACACTTGCATTTAATGTTGCTTGATCAATTGCAACACCTGCACCCATTGTAGTAGAAAGGCTAACTTTTTTAATAAATACACCTTTCGAAGATGCTGGTTTTGCACGTTTTAAAGCAACAAGTAATGCTTCTAAATTTTCTTTAAGCTTATCTGCATCAAAATCAGCTTTACCGATAGTTGTATGGATAATACCATTTTTATCATTACGGTAACGAATCTGACCAGCCTTAGCATTTTTTACAGCTTCAGCAACGTTAGGAGTTACAGTGCCAACTTTAGGGTTTGGCATTAAACCACGAGGTCCTAAAATTTGACCTAATTGACCAACTACACGCATAGCGTCAGGCGATGCAATAACAACATCAAAGTCCATTTCACCTTTTTTGATTTGATCAGCTAGATCATCCATACCGACTAATTCAGCACCAGCTTCTTTCGCTGCTTCTGCATTTGCTCCTTGAGTAAATACAGCAACGCGTACACTACGTCCTGTGCCATGTGGAAGCACAATTGCACCACGAACATTTTGGTCTGATTTACGTGAATCGATACCTAAATTTACAGCCACGTCAACACTTTCTGTAAATTTAGCAGTAGCTAGTTCTTTTAATAAGGCAATAGCTTCGTTAATGTCATATTGTTTAGTTGCGTTCACTTTTTCGCGGATAAGTTTAGCTTTCTTAGATAATTTAGCCATTGATTAACCCTCCACTTCCAAGCCCATTGAACGTGCAGTTCCTTCAATAGAACTCATCATCGATTCAATAGTAGCACCATTCATATCAGCTGCTTTTAATTCTGCGATTTCGCGAATTTGCGCGCTCGTTACTTTACCTACTTTCTTCTTGTTAGGTTCGCCAGAACCTGACTTGATTTTAGCCGCTTTCTTCAATAAAACAGCTGCTGGAGGTGTTTTGGTTACAAAAGTAAATGAGCGGTCAGAATATACCGTAATTACAACTGGAATTGGTAAACCTTTTTCCATGCTTTCTGTTTTTGCATTAAATGCTTTACAGAATTCCATGATATTAACACCATGTTGACCAAGTGCTGGACCAACTGGCGGACTAGGATTTGCTGCACCAGCTGCAACTTGCAACTTGATGTAAGCTTGTACTTTTTTTGCCATTTTTAGTTTCCTGTGCTCGGGTGCAAACGCCTCTATTAATAATAACTATTAATAAATAGACAGCTCCCCTAAGTTAAATGAGGGCAAAATTATCCTACAACTCGGATAAAATTACAAGATTTATTTAAAAAGAAATAACCAAAGCAAGGTAAACACCTTGCTTTTAAGTTACAACTAAATGAAATAACAATAAATTTAAAGTACGTTAACTGCATTAAGCTCTTTAAACGCAAGCTCTAAACGAGCAACTAAAGAGTCTTGACCTTTACGTAACCATACGCGAGGGTCGTAGTATTTTTTATTTGGCGCATCAGCACCTTCAGGATTACCTAATTGCCCTTGTAAGTAAGCTTCATTGGCTTTGTAGTAATTCAACACACCTGCCCAGTTAGCCCATTGAGTATCTGTATCAATATTCATTTTAATGACACCATAACTCACTGCTTCAGCAATTTCTTCTGGTGTAGAACCAGATCCGCCATGGAACACAAAGTTTAATGATTTTTCAGGTAAGTTAAACTTCTCTGATACATATTTTTGTGAATTATCTAAAATTTTTGGCGTTAATTTCACATTACCTGGCTTATAAACACCATGTACATTACCAAATGACGCGGCAATAGTAAAACGAGGACTAATTGCACTTAAACGTTCGTAAGCATAAGCCACATCTTCTGGTTGAGTATAGAGTGCTGAGCTATCCATATGGCTATTATCAACGCCATCTTCTTCACCACCAGTACAACCTAATTCTAACTCTAAAGTCATTTTCATTGCTGACATACGAGCAAGGTATTGACAACAAATATCAATGTTATCTTTTAATGACTCTTCTGAAAGATCTATCATATGAGATGAAAATAATGGTTTACCTGTTTTAGCAAAATGTGTTTCACCTGCATCAAGTAATCCATCAACCCATGGAAGTAATTTTTTAGCACAATGATCAGTGTGGACAATAACCGGCACACCATATTTTTCAGCCATAAGATGAACATGTTTGGCACCAGAGATCGCTCCTAAAACAGCGCACTCTTGCCCTTCCAGTTTTAACCCTTTACCGGCGATAAACTGAGCACCACCATTAGAAAACTGTACAATAACAGGTGAGCCAACTTTAGCGGCTGTTTCAATTACTGCATTGATGGTATTAGTATCAACACAGTTTACAGCGGGTAATGCAAAATTATTTTCACGTGCAACTTGAAAAACTTTTTGAACATCGTCACCAGTTACAACACCAGGTTTAACAACATCAGAAATCTTTGTAGCCATTTTATTACCTATAAATTTATTTATATAAAAAGTAAAGGATGAGTAACTATCTCATCCTTTTCACTGAACCTATATTATGCTTTTGCTCTAGCTTCTAGCATTGCAACAGCAGGAAGTTTTTTACCTTCAACAAACTCAAGGAAAGCACCACCACCGGTTGAAATATAAGAAATTTTATCTTCAATGCCAAATAAATCAATTGCGGCTAAAGTATCACCACCACCAGCAATTGAGAAACCTTCGCTATCTGCAATTGCTTTCGCAACAATTTCAGTGCCACGGCGGAAATTTGGGAATTCAAAAACACCCACTGGACCATTCCATAAAATGGTTTTAGCGTTCTTGATAATATCTGCTAATACTTCAGCTGATTTATCGCCTAAATCAAGAATTTGTTCGTTTTCTTTAACGTCTTTTACTGATTTTTCAGTGGCAGTTGCAGTCTCACTAAACTCTGTTGCAACTCGGACATCAGTAGGTACTGGAATTTCACAATTTGCCATTAATTTTTTCGCTTCAGGAATTAAATCGGCTTCATAAAGTGATTTACCAACATCATAACCTTCAGCTGCAATAAATGTATTTGCGATACCGCCACCAACAATAATTTGATCGGCAATTTTTGATAATGAATCAAGTACAGTTAACTTAGTTGATACTTTTGATCCAGCAACAATTGCAACCATTGGTCTTGCTGGATTATCAAGTGCTTTACCTAAAGCATCAAGTTCAGCGGCTAATAATGGACCAGCACAAGCAACTGGCGCAAATTTACCTGCACCATGAGTTGAGGCTTGGGCACGGTGAGCAGTGCCAAATGCATCCATTACATAGATATCACAAAGCGCTGCATATTTTTTAGATAAAGTTTCGTCATCTTTACCTTCACCTACATTGAAACGAACATTTTCTAGAACAACTAATTCGCCTTCTTTTACATCAACGCCATCAAGATAGTCTTTGACTAAACGGACAGGGAATGACACATGTTCTTTTAAATAATCAACAACAGGTTGTAAAGAGAATTCTGGGTTATATTCGCCTTCTGTTGGACGGCCAATATGAGAGGTAACCATTACTTTAGCACCTTTTTTAATGGCATCTTCAATAGTAGGTAGTGATGCTTTAATACGCGCATCTGAAGTTACCTTACCATTTTTAACCGGCACATTAAGATCTGAGCGAATAAATAAGCGTTTTCCTTTTAGATCAAGATCTTGCATTCTAATAATAGACATGAGATTTCCTCTTATAAAATATAATAAAAATAAAACTCTTTTTATTCTAACATAAAATTTCTTTTTAGGTTATAGACTTTAATGAACAAATAATAAACATTTATTATAAATATAAAATTACCAATTATATTTTTTTTGTGCAACGGCATTGACAAAATGGATAAAATCAGGCATATTTTGCCACCTTAATTAATATGTAATTTTTATACAAACTTGGGAGTTGACTTTGGCTAATATCAAATCAGCTAAGAAACGTGCGGTTCAATCCGAAAAACGCCGTAAACATAATGCTAGTAACCGTTCAATGATGCGTACTTATATTAAAAAAGTTTACGCAGCTGTTGCAGCTGGTGATAAACAAACAGCTGAAGTAGCATTCAAAGACATGCAAGCAGTTGTTGACCGTCAAGCGGCTCGTGGCTTAATTCACAAGAACAAAGCTGCACGTCATAAAGCAAATTTAATTAAACAAATTAAAGCATTAGCATAATATATTTATCTGTTAACTATCATAGTTAAAGAAAAATAACAAAAAGTGGTGTAAGCCACTTTTTTTATTTATATACTAATCATTCATGCAATATTAATAAAATAATAGAAGAGAGTTTATTGTGGTTCAGCGCGATTATGTAAGAAAAAAGAGCCAACCCCAAAAAAACAAGCAAAAAAATAAGCCTAATTTGATGATGTTCTTGGCTATTATTATCATTATTCTATTTTCCGCTATCCTTTATCTTATTGCAAACAATTCCCCTAAAAAAGCTATTGAACGACCAAAAGCAAAAACGCAACCGCCTGTGATAACTTTACCAGAGCAACCACAAGAGCGCTGGACATATCTAAAAGAATTGGAAGCGCCTAATGCTAGTTCTGGCTTATCATCAAGCTCAATTGCTAATGAAAGACAAAAAATATTAGATAGTTTTATTAATAATGCACGTATCGCTACACCTTCCTCACCAGGAAATACAATACAAAATCAGACTTCGAACATAGCATCACAAACAGCACAAACTATTAACAATAAATGGCTATTACAATGTGGAGCATTCAAGGATAAATCTAATGCCGACACACTCAAAGCCAAGCTTGCTATGACAGGCATTAGTAGCAACATTTCTTCAGGTCAGTTATATCGCGTCACCGTAGGGCCATATACGAGTAAAAAAGAAGCGAATAGCGTATTAAACTCATTAAATGATAATGGGATTAATAATTGTGTTATTTCTAACTAGAAAAAAACGATGAAACTACTTAATAAAATACAGCTATTTACCAAAATGTTATGGGTTAGGATCAATAACGATCGCCTAACAACCTATTCTGCTGGGCTTGCTTATACTACGATACTTGCACTAGTTCCCCTTATTACCGTTATATTTTCATTACTGTCCGCTTTCCCGATGTTTGATGATGCTAGCCAATCATTAAAACAATTAATTTATAATAATCTTGTTCCTACCGCTAGTGATACCATCCAAAGCTACCTAGAACAGTTCATCACCAATACGAAAAAAATGACCTTTGTTGGCATAATTGGATTGATTGTTACATCTCTACTGCTCATCAATTCCATTAATACAACACTTAATCGTATTTGGAAAACTAAACGAAAACGTTCTTTTATGTACAATCTAGCTATATACTGGACAATATTAACGTTGGGTCCCATCTTAGTCGGCTCTAGCATAGCTGTCAGCTCTTACATATTTTCGCTAAAATGGTTTTCAACAGCAGCAACAAATACTATTTTACTTAGCATGCTGCCATTTATAATTTCGGTGATCGGATTTTGGTTACTTTATAGTATTATTCCGACCGAACCTGTGCCATTAAAAGAATCACTCATTGGTGCACTTGTCGCTGCAATATTATTTGAATTAGGCAAACGTGCTTTTTCGCTATATGTTACTTCATTTCCAACATATCAACTTATTTACGGTGTTGTATCATCCATCCCCATTATGTTAGTTTGGGTTTATTTTTCTTGGTGTATTGTGTTGTTCGGTGCTGAATTTGCTGCAACTTTAACTGACTATAACCAACAAAAAAAGCATGGAGTTGATAACCAGCCATTATCGGAGTAATTAATTTATGATCGCCTTAATCCAACGAGTTAAACAAGCTAGTGTTACAGTAGACAATAATATTCTTGGGCAGATTAATCAGGGTTTACTAATTTTACTCGGTGTTGAGCAAGGTGATGACGAACAAAAAGCAATTCGTTTATGTGAAAAGGTATTAGGTTACCGTATTTTCAGTGATAGCGAAGGAAAGATGAACTTAAATGTTAGCCAAGCTAACGGCGAAGTATTGGTTGTTTCTCAATTCACACTGGCAGCAGATACTAAAAAAGGAATGCGTCCTAGTTTTACTAAAGGCGCAAAACCTGATGAAGCAAATAAACTTTACCAAGTTTTTGTCGAACAATGCCAACAAAAAATATCAACTAAAACAGGACAATTTGCCGCCGACATGCAAGTATCTTTGATCAACGATGGCCCAGTAACATTTTGGTTACAAGTTTAACCATATAATCAAAAATACATTTTGATTATATTTGATAAATTATCGCTGTTTTTTATATTTCATTAACAATAATTGAAATGAGTTCTTTTAATTTCCTGTTAATTTTAACATATCGGATACTAGCAAAGTAGAAGATGAGCATTAACTAAATTAATCATCAATCGTTAAATTACGAGTAGTCAAATCATATGGCGTTAACTGATAAACATAATAGTTAAGCCAGTTACTAAATAACAAATATGCATGGCTACGCCACGTTGCTTTTGGTGCAATATCAGGGTTATTATCAGGAAAATAATTATAAGGAATATCTGGATTCATACCTGCCTTTACATCACGAACATATTCATTAGCTAATGTAAATGAGTCATATTCTGGATGCCCTGTTACAAATGCCATACGTTTATCAGGGGTTGCCATTAAATAAGGCCCTGTGATATCGGACTTTGCCAGGATGGTTAAATCTGTATAATTGCTAATTTTATCAATTGGAAAATCCGCATAACGGGAGTGTGGAGCTAAAAAAGTATCATCAAATCCACGAGTTAAAATTGCATTAGCCTGAGCAATTTGGTGCTGATAAACGCCTGACAGCTTATGTGCACGAGTAAATTTAGGTAAATCATATAATATATTCAATGCAGCTTGAACGGCCCAACAAACAAACATAGTCGATGTCACATGATCTTTTGCCCACGTTATAATTTCAGTTAATTTAGGCCAATAAACAACATCAGAAAAAGCGACTTTACCCAAAGGCGCACCAGTAATAATTAATCCATCAAAATTTTGTTCGCGAATATCATCAAAATCACAATAAAAGCTGTTTAAATGCTCAACTGGTGTATTTTTTGACTCACGTTGATCGATACGTAGTAATTGAATATTTATCTGTAAAGATGAATTAGATAGTAAGCGTAAAAATTGATTTTCAGTCTCTATTTTTTTAGGCATGAGGTTTAGAAAAAGAAGCTTTAGTGGACGAATTTCTTGATTATTAGCTCGTGATGAGGTCATAACAAACACATTTTCATTACGTAACACATCAACAGCGGGTAATGAGTCAGGAATACAAATAGGCATAACAAAAGCTCCTAAAAACGATAAATTAGTTTTAACAAAAAATAGACGTCTAGAAATCCATATAGCTAAATATAGTGCCTTTTAGTTTATTTGTCGAGATTTTTTATTTAACAAAATCATTATAATAATCAGATTAAAAATAGCTGCATAATCCAAAGAAAGTGATCATTACCTCACACGCTAAAATACAAATAATAGCTAAGTTTATTAGCTAAAAAGTGCGCGTATCAGTCCGCCATGTATCAGCAGTCAACGCCTCACCAAAGTAGCTATTTATCAATTTTTGGGTAATATCACTTAATGGTGAAGCCAATACTTCAGCAGTATTGCCAGACTCAACAAGATCACCATTGTGCATAACTAAAATATCATCACTAATATGTTTCATCATACCAATATCTTGTGTTACATAAACATAAGAAATATTTTGTTGAGCTTGTAACGACAGCATTAAATTAACAATCTGCGAGCGCATAGAAATATCTAACGCAGCCAAAGCCTCATCTAAAATAATAACTTTAGGCTTTAAAATTAATGCTCTAGCTAATGCGACACGTTGCTTTTGACCTGCTGCCATCAAGGAAGGATAATAAGAGGCATGTTCGGGCAATAATCCAACTTGCTTTAATACACTACTAATTAGCTTTTCACGCTCATGAGCATCATAATTGGTATTATATTTAAGTGGAATTTCTAACAATTGTCCAATACGCAGCCTTGGATCAAATGAACTTTCAACATGCTGAAAAATCATTCGAATCAGTTGACAACGATGACTATAATCGCCGTATTCAACTTTATTACCAGCAATCCAAATATCACCACTATCGGGTTTTATCATACCAACTAACATTTTAGCCAAGGTCGATTTTCCGGATCCATTCTGCCCAATAATTGCCAAAGTCTTACCTTCATTTAATGAAAATGATACTGGATTAACCGCATTAATTTGTAAGTGACCAAAAAGCCCTTTAGCTATTTTAAACTGCTTTGATAAGTTACGTACTTTTAATATTGGATTCATTTTTATTCCTATTGTTTATGGTAACTCATCAATATTTAACGGAAAATGGCAAGCAACAAAACGATCTTTTATCGGTAGTAATTCGGGTGCTTGAATACATTTTTTTTGTGCATAAGGACATCGTGGTCCTAATCGACAGCCTATGGGTAAATGCTCCAATGATGGAATCACACCGGGTAAGGTATTTAACGGACTTTTATGTGGCATTGCTTTACCAAAATCAGGAATCGCATAAATCAAAGCCTGAGTATATGGATGATAAGGTGATTTAATTAAATCTTCACTATTCGCAATTTCAACCGTTTGACCACAATAAAGCACATTAATACGATCAGTCCATCTAGTTACCATTTGCAGGTCATGATTAATAAGCAAGATAGTTGTGCCCAAATTCTGATTCATGCTAGCCAATAGCCTAAATATTTGCGCTTCGGTTGTTGCTTCCATTGCATTTGTTGGCTCATCGGCGATAAGTAGTTTTGGCTGATTAGCTAATGCGATAGCTATCATAACTTTCTGGCATTCACCTTCAGTCAATTCAAATGGATAAGATTTTAATATTTCCTGATGATTTTTAATTCCTACTCGATGTAATAGCTCAATGGCTCGATGTTTACGCCAAAATAACCTTTGCCACCAATGCCCCTTAAATGTTCTTCTCGGTATAGCGTCTATTAACTGTTGCCCTACTTTCATAGAAGGATCTAAACAAGATTGAGGCTCTTGAAATATCATGGATATATTTGCACTAATGACTTTTCGTCGCTGCCTAGGCGTTAGCTTAAGAAGATCAATATCATTAAAATAAAAGCGATCTGCTGAAATTTTCCAGTTATGATTAGTAACCCCTAAAATAGCTTTAGCAATAAGGCTTTTCCCTGAACCAGACTCTCCAACAAGGCCACGAATCTCACCTTCAGATAATTTTAGATTAATCCGGTCAATTGCACGTAAAAGACCATCAGGGGTAATAAATTCAATGGTTAAATTTCGAATATCTAACAAAGCCATCGTTAATGTCCTGCTCGGCGACCATACAATCCAAAGTTGAATAAATAAACCAAAATAATTGTTGCTGAAACCGCAATGCCTGGAGATAAAAAGGCCAAATAATTGGTTGCAATGATATCTTTCATTTGAAACATCATCATTCCCAAATCTGGACGAGAAACATCATTAGCAAAGCCTAAAAAAGTTATAGTGGTGATAGCTAAAATAATTGAAGAAAATAATGAAACAATTTCAGTCAAATAAACTGGTAAAATGTTAGGTATAATATAATGATTTAAGATTGCAAATGAAGATAATCCATCAAGCCTGTAAGCCGTAATATACGTTTTATTCCATTCGTTGATAGCGCGTTGATGAATATTGTAAATAAAGCGAGGGCTATAAGAAAATCCAATCACCAATAACATATTAGTAATATCATCTTTTAATAATAGACTAATTACAATCACACCAAGTAGCGGCGGTACAACCATACAAAATTTAAAAATAAATAATACGAAAGGTCGTATAAATGATATAAAAAACATTAAATAATTAATTAATCCGCCAACAGCAACCACATAAAATACTACTTTTAATGTCATTGACATAGTCGAACGATAACCGATTAACAAATAATCAAAAATATCTTGCCCTTTAGCATTCGTACCTAATATATGATTGATATCACCATTGGGCCACCAAGCAGGCGGTAACCAAGAGGGATAGATAGGATTTAAATGGGCATGAAAAAACCATTTAGTTGATAATGCTATAAATGCGATCGCTAATATGCCATAAAAACCAACAATTAAGTAAAGATTACTATGTAAGCGATTAAAGCTTAATTTTATATTTTTAAGTAATCTAGCTAGCCTAAACATAATGTTCCTTATGACGCAAAGGATAAATAGCAACTGCCAAAATTTCACCTAATAACGTTAATAAACTAATGACAGAACCACAAGCCAGAATTGCAATAGATATAATAAAATAATTGTGATGACGATACGCGATCATCACCCATTGCCCTAATCCTATTCGATTAAACAAAATTTCAATTACCATAGTTGAAAATAACAATGTAGTTGTATTATATGTCAACTGAGGAATAGTCGCTGGGATTGAATTAGGCAACAAGTGTCGACGCAAAACTTTAAATGGCGATCGCTCACGAATGATCGCCATTTTTATAAAATTCTGGCGCGATATACTTTTCACATTTTGACTGATTAATTGAATCGTCATAATGCACGGTTGAATGGCTAAAATAATGATAGGCAAAAACAAATAGTGCAGTTGCTCAAATAATACGTGCCATTTAAAAGTTTTTGACGCGCCAAAAATATCCAATAACGAAGTGCCAGCAGCTACTGGTGACACATCAAAATTCATCGATACTGACCAAGTTGGTGATAACCAATACATGATGACAACAACCAACATAACGATAGGGCAAGAATACAATAATAAAGATCCCAAACGAATCATATTATTTAGCCAATTAATATGACTAAGACCAAGAAAGATCCCCAAAGGTAACCCAATAAATAAAGCCACGAATAAAGCGAGAATACAAAGTTCAAATGTAGCCAATAAGGTGTGAAAAAACGGCACAGTTTCACCCGTTAACAATCTAAATTGCCCTTGCACTAACTGTTTAAAAAAAGCGCAATAACTATCGACAAAACTTAGATTGTTAAAATTAAACATTGAATGGGGGGCAAAATAAACTAAACAAAAACTAATCTGAGCCAATACGCAGATAATAAATAAACAGGTTACTATTTTTTTGAAAATATAGATAATCATTATTTATCTTTATTGCTATTTGAGTAAATAAAACACGGTGGCATAAAAATAGCTCACCGTGCTTTAATTTACTTATTGATTATCCGGTATCACCGGTTTACTTGCTGCAGCATAAGCATGATTTTGTGCGCTTAAACCACCAGCATGGCCTTTACCCTCAAAATGATAATTTGATTCTTCACGCGATTTTATTCCAACATCACAAGCCACATATTGTGGCGCAGGTGCTTTAGTCATCACAGAAGAAGAATAGCCTGTTGATGGTGAATCATTAATTGCCAAATCATTATGATTACTATTTTTCTGACTATCTTTCAAGTGATCTTGCGTTTTTGCAAATAAAGAACTTTTTGGTTGCGTATCGACAATAACGCTATCAACACTAGCAACACGATTTACTTCCTCTTCATTTTTTACAATAACAGGAAGTAAGAGCGAAGGGATAACAGGTACCACAGTATTTGGTGCATCACTGACTATTTGGCTGTAATCAACTTGGCTGTAATCAACTGCCACTCGACCTAATGCTAATTCTAATGATGCTGCTGCAAATGGAAGCGGCATTGGTGACTGCTTTAGCTCCACATTACGGGCTCGGCGCTTATTCCGTTGTCCATTCATGCGTAAATGCCGTGAAGTACGACGCTGGCGCTTCGGTTGAGCTTCCGATGCAATATTATTGTATTGCGCTGATTCAGAAACAATAATTGGCAACAATAAAGAAGGAATAACGACTCTTTCTTGTTCAATTGGTCTGGTTATATCAACATTTTTTACGCGAACACTTTTCGTTAATGCGCGTTGTTGGCGCCTTGGTCTAGCCTCACGCTGTTTGGGGGGTACCGCCTCATCCAAGGTTTTATCAGCTTTAAAATGATTTGCTGAGTTTGAAAGATTAGCATTTGCATTACTATTTTGTTTAGCTCTGCGATTATTATTTCTACTCGACGGTTTGCCATCTTCAGTAGAACTTGCTGCAACGGTATTCGTGTTACCAGCCAAGCTGTTATTTCGGTTATTACGTTGACGTCGATTGTTTGAACGTTGATCTCGTCTTTTAGCCGCTTTCGGTTTAACCTCTGGCTGAATTTCCACTTTTTCTGTGACAAACAGTTTACGCAATTTACCAAATAACCCACTAAATAGGCTACCTGATTTTTTAGCTTTTGACTCAGTCTTTTCTTTTGGTGCGACACATGCCTCAACTTTCGGACCTGATAATACAGCTTGCTCAACAATAACTTCAACAGCTTGTTGCTCATCTTCCTCTTCTTCAAGCTCACGAATCAATTTTGGAAGATTATAGCTTAGCACATCAGTCTCTTCACCCACGCGTTTGCGAATCACTTTATAAAGAGGCGTTTCCATCTCTTCATCACCAGCAATCACAATTTTGACATCAGGGTGCATTCTTTCAATATTAGTAATAGCACGACGTTTTTCGTTGAGTAAATAACTGGCTATTGGTACTGGAACAATAACATCAATTTGTACAGTATTATCTTTCATCGCCTCTTCTTGAATTAACCGAAGGATAGATAAAGACAATGAGTTACTATCACGAACTGTGCCTGTTCCTTGACAACGTGGGCAAATATGATGAGTTGCTTCGCGTAATGAAGGACTTAATCGTTGACGAGACATTTCTAGCAAACCAAAGCGTGAAATGCGGGTTGTTTGGATACGAGCACGATCAGTCTTCATTGCTTCTTTCAGGCGATTTTCCACCTCACGCTGATTACGAACAGGTGTCATATCAATAAAGTCGATAACAATCAAACCACCTAAGTCACGTAAACGTAACTGACGAGCGATTTCTTCAGCCGCCTCAAGATTAGTATTAAATGCAGTTTCTTCAATATCACTACCACGGATTGATTTAGCTGAGTTAATATCGATAGCTGTAAGCGCTTCTGTCGCATCAATCACAATTGAACCACCAGAAGGCAAGCGAACTTCACGTTGGAATGCCGACTCAATCTGACCTTCAATTTGGAAATGATTAAATAGTGGCACATCTCCCTCATAAAGCTTTAAGCGGCTCACGTACTCAACTCGCCCTAAATCGACTAACCGTTTTTTAGCAATTTCAAGTACTTTAGGATTATCAATTAAAATATCGCCCACATCATCGCGTAAATAATCACGAAATGCTCGCGTGATAATATCGCTTTCTTTGTGAATTAAACTGGGTGCTTGATGCTTTTTAGCTTCATTCTGGATTGCCGTCCAATAGTTAACTAATGCATCTAAATCTTGTTGTAGCTCTTCTTGGCTTTTTCCAACACCCGCAGTTCGAGCTATTACCCCCATACCTCTAGGTTTTTCGATGGCATCAATAATACGTTTTAAATCAGCTCGTTCCTCACCCTCAATACGGCGCGACACACCACCAGCACGAGGATCATTAGGCATCAAGACTAAATAGCTACCTGCTAAGCTAATATAAGTTGTTAAAGCGGCGCCTTTTTTACCGCGAATCTCTTTTTCAATTTGGATAAGGACTTCTTGTCCTTCTTGCAGATGTTTTATACTACGACGACCTGAAATATTAGATGGGAAATAACTTTCAGCAATCTCTTTTAAAGGTAAAAACCCATCGCGCTCACCACCATAAGAAACGAACGCAGCTTCTAAACTTGGGTTAATTTTAGTGATTTTACCTTTATAAATATTCGCTTTTTTTTGTTCATGTCCAAGGCTTTCGATATCTAAATCATACAAGCGTTGGCCATCAACAAGCGCAACACGCAACTCTTCTTGCTGGGTTGCGTTGATTAGCATTCTTTTCATTATTCTACACTCTTCATTAATCTTAATTAACTGTAGGTAGAATCTTATTATTGATAAGTGATTATTTTAACAATGATGAATAATGGTACTTAACTAAATATTTGTATACGGCATTCATTATTTTATTTATGTTATTTTTGTTATTATTTTATGTGAACCCGATACCGCTTACACAGCATCAACATAGCGCACCAGACACAACGCTTTGTAAAATGCTAAGTATATAATTTATTGACGCTATCAATATGGTTAATTTGCAAACCTGAATATTTCACTGGTTTTAGCAAACAAACTTAATCTTTCTGCAATTGTTTAAAATAAACATATTATCTCATTATAATGATTCTACTTACGCTATTTTATTTTGACAAACTGTAATGTCTAACGCCATTGCTGCATTACAAGGATAAAACTACCCGCCACTATTATTAACGTTTCAGCCAAGGATAGCAAGAAAATTAAATTCGCTATTTTATAAACAGTTAAAGATTTATTTTTTGCTTATTTTTAACTATGTTACCTCATTATAAATAATTAATTTGATTTCCTTAACTTTTTATACTGAAACGTATTGTTCACCAAAACTTCTTTATACTTTTTTGTTTTATTAATTAATTAAACATTTAACAAAAAATAAAACATTGAAGCAATTATGCATAACAAAACTTAATTAGTATAATTAGATAATAATTTAAATACCAAATAGGGTTGTTTATGAACACTACCGATAAAATCGCCTTGCTTAATTTTACCGCTCGCTGGGTTAACCAATTCAGTTACGCACCGCAAAGTGAAGAACTGCATGCTATACCTTCGCCTTGTATTTTAAAAACTGAAAATCTCACCGTATTTTGGCAACCCTTTTTATTAAAGCCACCAAGAGATCTTGCTATTGCTGAGCAAATTGTTGGCATTACTTTACATCCTAACGCACATATATTCTATGGTACACAATATGCAGCCAATATGACGGCTAAATTGCATAACATCCACTTAACCTTAATCCAAGCATGGAATGATGATGATTTTTCCAATTTAGAGCAAAATTTAATAGCCCATTTATCCCAACAAAAAAAATTAAAACGAACACCAACGACTTTTATCGCATCAACAGATGAAAATACCGAAATTATTGCAATAAATAATTTAACTGGCGAAGTGGTAAAAGAAGATCTAATTACAGGTCAATTCACCATTCTAGCTCATGATTTAACCACTTTTTTAAGTAAACTAATTGTTACTTGTTAAGCTAATACCGCTCAACAATAGCGCAATATATGTCTATATCAATAGCAATCGTAAATGCTATCAAAATTGTATCTTATAAAATAATGTGTATATAATGCGTTAAATGTCATTAGATCAGATAGGTGAATTATGTTTGAATATTTAACAGCAGCGCCGGCAGATCCTATTTTAGGACTGGCCGATCTTTATAATAGAGATGAACGCACCAATAAAATTAATTTAAGTGTCGGTGTTTATAAAGACGAAACAACCCAAACACCTATTTTAGAAAGTGTAAAAAAAGCGGAACATTTTTTATTAAATGACGAAACCACCAAAAGCTACTCACCTATTGATGGTATTAAAGCATTCAATACTGTAACGCAAATTTTGCTTTTTGGATCTGAAAACGAACGAGCAAGAACAGCACAAGCACCTGGCGGTACTGGCGCTTTACGTATAATGGCAGATTTTTTAGCTCGCCGAACCAAAGTAAAACGTGTTTGGGTCAGCAATCCGACTTGGCCCAATCATCGTAGTGTATTTCAAACTGCTGGCCTTGAAGTGCGCGAATACCATTATTACAATGCACAAACACACACACTTGACTTTGATGCCCTGATAAATAGCTTAAACCAAGTTGCCGCTGGCGAAGCAGTATTATTCCACGGTTGCTGTCATAACCCAACAGGCATCGATCCAACACCAGAACAGTGGCAAGCTATCTCAGATTTAGCCATAAAAAATGGTTGGTTACCCCTATTTGACTTAGCTTATCAAGGCTTGGGGCAAGGTATAGAAGAAGACGTCTATGGACTACGATTATTTGCTAATCATCACCCTGAACTCCTTATTGCTAGCTCATATTCTAAAAATTTCGGCTTATATAACGAGCGCGTTGGAGCCTTCACGCTCATTGCCGCAAATACTGAAATTGCCGAGCGCGCCTTTAGCCAAGTCAAAACCATTATTCGAGCCAATTATTCTAACCCACCGGCACATGGCGCTAAAATTGTTTCTTATATTTTAAATAATAAGGAATTAAAAGAAGAATGGGTTGACGAACTAACTAATATGCGTCAACGCATTCACCGCATGCGTCAATTATTTGTCAAAACACTGCAAGACAAAGGGGCAAATCAAGATTTTAGTTTTATTGCTAAACAAAATGGTATGTTCTCGTTCAGTGGTTTAAATGAAGAACAAGTACTTAAATTGCGTGACGATTATGGCATATACATTGTTAATTCAGGACGGATTAATGTAGCAGGAATGACATTAGATAACATGTCTAGGCTTTGTGAATCCATTGTAGAAGTGCTTTAATACCGCTAATAAGCAAATAGATTATTAACACGACTTTTTATACCATAACACTAGAAGCACTCCAATGGTGAGTGTTTCTATTTATCCGTTTACATTCAACATCATCCTACCTTTAAAAATCATTCAGAAAACCCATTGATTTTATTGAAGTTTTTTGATTGTTTTTTATACAAAACATAGCTTAATAAACTAGCGTTATTTAGCGCAAAAAACCGCTTTCTTATAAACTATTTCATGCATTTATTCTATTTAGTTATATCTATATACAAACTGATTATTAGACGATAACTCAATAATTACTAATAATTGCTTAATAACGTAATAACAATGATTAAGGGTAATGTCGTGGCGTCACATGTTTTGGATTTTTTAATTTTGGGAAATAACTTCGGCACTAGTGAAATGCGTTCCATTTGGTCGGAAACAAATCGCTTGAAAAGGCAAGTGGATGTCGAAGTTGCTTTAGCCAAAGCTGAAGGCGAGCTAGGTGTTATTCCAATTGAAGCGGCCAACTCAATCATTGCTAATGCCGATGCTTCAAAACTATCAATTGATCAAATTGCTGAAGAAGCAGCAAAAGCGAAACACTCATTAATGTCGACAATTAATGCACTACAAAAACAAGTTGGCGAGGCAGGCCAATATATCCATTACGGTGCAACCACACAAGATATTGTCGACACAGCAACCGTTTTACAATTAAAACAGTCTTTTACTGTCATTGAGCGAGACACTAAACTGGTGGCACTTGAGCTAAAACGTTTAGCCAAACAGTACCAATATTTACCTATGGTTGGGCGAACTCATGGCATGCAAGCACTACCTACAACTTTTGGATTTAAACTTGCGGTGTGGCTAGATGAATTTATTCGACACTTACAACGTTTAACCGAAATCAAACAACGGGTATTAGTCGGCAATATTAGTGGAGCAATTTGCACTTATGCATCAATAGGCAAATTAGGACCACAAGTTGAATCACGCGCTTTAACTTTACTCGGACTTAATACCCCTAACATTGGCTGGCAAGCGGCACGAGACCGTTTTTCTGAATACTCATCGGTAATAGCACTAATCAGTGGCACATTAGGAAAAATTGGAAATGAATTTTACAACTTAATGCGTACCGAAATTAACGAAATCGAAGAGCCTTTTTCTGAAGGAAAAATTGGATCAACAACCATGCCACATAAACGCAATCCAGCAGCATTAGAAGGATTAGCCAGCCTAACGGCGCCACTTTTAAAAAGTGTTGCGCTAATTCATGAATCAATGAAAGTTGAACATGAGCGTGATGCCATGAGCTGGCGAGCAGAGTGGATAGCACTACCTGAAATAAACCTTTATATTTCAGCCCAATTACAAATCGCATTAACTGTACTAAAAGATCTAAAAGTTAACGCTGATCGCATGATAACTAATTTACAACTACAAAATGGCTTACTGCTTTCTGAAAAAGTCATGTTTGAAATAGGTAAACGATTAGGCAAACAGACTGCGCACCATTTAGTTTACCAAAGTGCAATGAAAGCATTTGAACAAAATCGACCATTTAAAGACATCCTATTAGAAGATCCCAACTTGAACAACGAGTTTACCGAATCTGAACTTGATGCTTGGCTTGATCCTATTAACTATCTCGGCTCTGCTCCTGAAAAAGTAGAACAAGTGATTAAATATGCTGAGCATTGTGGAGTGTTAGCATGAGTTTTCGCTTAATGACTCATAATGACATTCCAGCTTATCAAACACTATTACATCGTGCTTATCATGCCACGACTAAATTAGGCATTCATTTTGCAGCTGCAACCGCCAATCAATCACAAATTGCTGAGCATATTGAATCTAATGCGGTGTATCTATTTGAGAAAGAGGGACAGCTACTATCCACGTTAAGTATTCGCTTTCCATGGGGAAATAATCCTGGACCTTATGGATTACCGCATTTAGGTTGGTTTGCAACCGATCCTCAATATAAAGGTAAAGGGTATGGAAATACATTATGGAACTTTGTTGAACAGCAAATCCTGATTAATCAACTCAAATTACCTGCGGTGACCTTAGGTACCGCAGCAAATCATCCATGGCTTGTACAAACTTATATAAATAAAGGTTATAAAAAAATAGGGCAAGCAGATTTAACGCCCGATCATACGACCTTCTATTTTGAAAAAATCTTAAACCATAAAAGCTATACCCAATGGAAACAAAGGAGTAATAAAGCATGAAAAAAATAAGTACGTTATTATCCGCTATTTTATTAACCAGTCTAGCCTTAATTGGTTGTGATAATAAATCCAACGACCAAGCAACAAAGCAAAATATCATTAAAGTTGGCTCTACAGGACAAAGCTATCCAAATGGTTATAAACAAGATGACAAATTAGTGGGATTTGATGTTGAAGTAACTCAAGCCATTGCTCAAGAACTAGGTTATCAAGTCGAATGGGTGATTGCTGAATTTGGCGGTTTAATGGGGCAATTTGATTCAGGGCGCTTAGATACCGTTGCAAATGCGGTTGCCATAACACCAGCCCGTCAAGATAAATATGACTTTTCCAACACCTATAGCTTTTACGGTAGCCAGATTGTAACCCATAAAGATAACAAAGATATTAATAAGCTATCTGATTTTAAAAATAAAACTATTGCTGGTGTGCTAGGATCGAATCATATTAATAACCTAAAAAAAGCTTTCCCTAATAACAACGTAACTATCAAAACCTACGAAACCCGTGATGGCGCAATGTATGATACGGAATACCAACGGGTTGATGGCTATGTCAATTCTAAACCAATTTTACTTGCTGAAATTAAACGTAAAAATCTACCGTTCAAATTAGTTGGAGAGCCAATTACTATTGAGCAGGTTGCTTTCCCATTTAGTAAAGACGAAAAAGGTCAAGCGCTGCGTGAAAAATTCAATCAAGCCATCGAAAAGCTACGTGCCAATGGTGCATTGAAAAATCTTTCAATTAAATATTTTGGTGAAGATATTACATCATGAATTTTAATGTAAATTATTTCTTAAGTGTATTTCCGCAGATCTTACCTTATCTGCCCGTTACACTTTTTATTACCATTGTATCGATTACGATTGCCATTATATTAGGGCTAGCCATTGCGCTATTACGCAACAACAAAATAATCATTATCGATTCTATTTTTGCACTATTTATTTCACTGTTTCGTGGCATACCATCTGTTGTTTTACTCTTTATTATTTATTATGGTCTACCGCAAATTTTTCCTATTTTAAAACAAATGGGCGCAACTACCGCTGCAATTATCTGTTTCAGCTTAAAGTACTCATCCTATTTAGCCGAAATTTTTAGAGCAAGCTTAGAGTCAGTTGATCACGGGCAGAAAGAAGCGGGGCTAACGGTTGGGTTAAGTAAAATGCAAGTCTACAGAGGCATTATTCTTCCGCAAGCCATGATTAATGCCTTACCAAACACAGGAAACATGTTTATATCATTACTTAAAGATTCCTCTGTCGCCTTTTTTGTTGGCGTTCAAGAGCTATTAGCCGCAGGAAAAATGTTAACCGCTAATTCTTTTCTCTACTTTGAAACCTATTTAGCTGTTGGCATTATTTACTGGCTTACTGTTGTTATTTATTCATGGATACAAAAACAGTTAGAACAAAAACTTTCTGCGCCATATCATCGTTAAGGAGAATGTTATGATTACAGTATCGCATTTATCTAAACGTTTTGCTAATAATGAAGTTTTAAAAGAAATCAACTTAAATATCAAGCAAGGTGAAGTAGTTGCGATTATTGGTCCTTCAGGATCTGGCAAATCCACCTTATTACGTTGTTTAAATTTATTAGAAAAACCGAATAATGGCACAATTCAAATTGGCTCAGCAAGGCTTGATGCGAAACATTATAGTCATAAAGAAGAAGCCAATTTACGCAAACAATCAGCAATGGTCTTTCAACACTACAATTTATTTAAAAATAAAACAGCGTTAGAAAATATTACCTACCCGCTTATTGTTGGGCAAAAGATAGATAAAAAAGAAGCGGAAAAACTCGGCTTATCATTATTAAAGCGCGTTGGTATGTTACCTTATGCCAAACAATATCCCATTACCTTATCTGGTGGCCAGCAACAGCGCATCGCGATTGCAAGAGCACTGGCAGTCAAACCCAAAGTACTATTATTTGATGAACCCACTTCTGCGCTCGATCCTGAACGAGTACACGAAGTTTTACAAGTCATGCTACAGCTGGCAAAAGAACGAACCTCTATGATTATCGTGACGCACGAAATGGAATTTGCCAAGTACGTTGCAGACCGCGTTATCTTTATGGCTGATGGCGTGATTGTGGAAGAAGGACCAGCAAAATCAGTCATAGACAACCCACAACATGAAATTACACAACGTTTTTTACGCCAGCTAACAGATGAAATTGACTTCGAAATTTGAACAATAGCCACAACGACTTTAACTCATTGTATTGATGATTAAATTGTACTAGTGATTAAATTGCCTTGCTGATTAACATATGAAAATTAAAGCGTAAAAGAATAAGATAATAAAAATTGGCGAAGATCCAAACCTGTTGCCAGTTGCTGAATATCTGTTAATAACCGTGCTGTTTTCGATTTATCTTTAACTGCGGAAAGTAACTTTAACGACATCTCACTCTGGCTATATGGATTTTTAGGTGAGCCTTTAGGAATATCAACACGTTGGCTTATTTTTTTACCGTTTTTGAGACCAATATCAATAATCACATAACGGCCATTATAAGCATCAGGATGTGGCGCAAGCTGTATTTGATAACTGCGCGTCATCTTTTGCATCAACTTTTTGATTTCATAAGGAATAGGTTTTGAAGAAAACTGCTCGAAACTTAGCGGTAATCCTAACAAGGTTAAAGCCAAAATATATTCAGCCGAAAAACGCCCTTGTTGCGCTAATGAAGGTGTTTTATATATCAATGCTGCATCGCTATTTGATGGCACAAAATAAATCGTAATATCACTAACATTATCAAGATTAAAATCAGGATCTTTATATAATAATTGCCCCGCATCGGCAACATAAGCCGCCGCTGAACAATAAGAATAATTTTTAAACCATAAACCAGGTTCAACAATCTTCCAAACATCCCCCCAATGACTTAAATCAAAATGTGTATTACCTTGCCCATAAATAGCCAAAAAACCTAATTTATCGTCTAAAAAATTATGATCGGCATCTATACCAACTCTTAACCATTCAACGGACTGAATGGCATGTTGAGCGGCTAAGCCTGCATGCAAAAACTTAATTGGCGTGCCCATTAACAAACGCATCCCCGAAGCTTGAGTTGCTGACAAAGCTAAAGCTTGCGATAAAAACGGTTCATCATAAAGGTAACAAATCGCAGCCGTTGCCGCGATCCCCCCCAAAGTAATGGTTGCATGCCAACCTTTTTCGTAATGCTCAGGATTAACGCTTTTACCTAAGCGAGCCATCACCTCAACACCAATAACATAAGCAGTCAAAAAACGCCGCCCATCAATCTTTTGCTTAACATTATCTAATCGAACGCTGGCAATAAGTGCCGACAAAATGACCGATGAAGGATGCCCTCGAACATCTGAATGTACATCATCATAATCTAAACAATGCGCTTGAAAGCCATTAAAAAGTGCTGCTTGCCTTGCGGTAACTAACTTCTTTTGGCCGATTAACCACGCTCTAGCATTTCCCCCCTCATCTGCTACCCACGCTAGCAATTTCTGAACGTCATCTTCATGGCAAGCTTGCAAACTACAAGCAAAATAATCTGTTACCCCATTAATCGCACAATTAATAACTTTGGGATCACGAATTATTGGTGTGTTTTTTATTAAAAAACTTAATTGTTGCCCTAAATTCATTTTCATTCTCAATAAATGCAATAGCGATTTGATAATTGGGTTTACTTTACCACAAGTAAAATAGTGAACAATAAATAATAAGCTAAAGATAATATGATTAAATTTTAATAACTCGAAGCCAGAAACAATAAGTATTAATCTATTTATATAATCATGTTTGCCTATTACATTATATGCTAAAATAGCCTCATTCAATTGAAATCGAAAATTAGCGCAACTATGTCAACTTGTTATATTGCTTTAGGCAGCAACCTTGAAGATCCATTAGCACAAGCCAATCGTGCAATTGTTGCATTAAAACAGTTGCCAAACACAAAAGTAGCGGATATTTCACCTTTTTATCGAAGCAAACCTCTTGGACCACAAAATCAGAATGACTATCTGAATGCAGTAATAAAACTGACAACGAATTTATCCCCTATTGAACTACTTGACGAGCTACAAACAATTGAAAAAGCGCAAGGCCGTGTGCGTAAAGACAACCGCTGGGGCGCAAGAACCTTAGATTTAGATATTTTGCTTTATGATGATTTAGTCATTAACAGTGAAAGGCTAACTATCCCTCATTACCATATGAAAAATAGAGAATTTGTACTCTATCCACTATTTGACATCAGCCCAGAACTGATTCTACCCGATAACGATAAATTATATGACTTAGTAACTAGATGCCCTAAAAATGAACTAACGAAATGGGATAAGTAATTATCTTAATTAATAACATATAGTTGTATTATTTTATTTAGTTTTAAGCAAAAAAATGATAAAAAAAATTTGCCAAAGGCTGAATTATTGCTATAGTTTAGCGCTTTTAAATAATCTGCACTTAAGGGGATTGCTGTGAAAAAAGAACAAAAAGCAAACACATCTTCACTTAGCCTGCTTTCAGTTGCTGGGCTTGAGCCTTATAAAGAGGCAAAAGGTGAGGAGTACATGAATCCTAAGCAATTGAAACATTTTAAGCTTATTTTAGAAGCTTGGCTTGCACAACTAAAAGATGAAATGGGTAAAACCGTTTCGCACATGCAAGACGAAGCGGCGAACTTTCCAGATCCTGCTGACCGAGCAACGCAAGAAGAAGAGTTCAGTCTTGAACTACGTGCACGTGACAGAGAAAGAAGGCTCATCAAAAAAATTGAAAAAACATTAAAGAAAATCGAAATAGATGATTTCGGTTATTGTGAATCATGTGGTGTGGAAATCGGGATTCGCCGCCTAGAAGCAAGACCAACAGCTGATTTATGTATCGATTGTAAAACACTTGCAGAACTTCGCGAAAAACAAATGGGCAAGTAATTGCTACGTTCCTAACTATCACACCACCATTCAACCCGATATGCCTACGCGTTATATTGGTCGTTTTGCCCCGTCACCATCAGGACCATTACATTTTGGTTCATTGGTGACAGCGCTTGGTAGCTATTTACAGGCTAAATCTTGCCATGGCAAATGGCTAGTTCGTATTGAAGATATCGACCCACCACGAGAAGTTAAAGGCGCATCATCTCTCATTTTAAAGACTTTAGAAACATTTCATTTATTTTGGGATGATAACGTATTATATCAATCGGCTTGCCACGAACGTTATCAAGCAGTATTACAATCGCTATTGAGTCATCATCAGGCCTATTATTGTGATTGTACAAGGCAACGGGTACAAAAATTGCCTAACGGGCATTATGACGGTTATTGTCGCCATAGGCATTTGAAGATTAACCAATCTCAGTTGGCTATTCGCCTAAAACAAAACCACCCTATTTCTGAATTTACAGATAAAATTCGTGGCTTGCAAACAGTAGAAACAGCTAGTGCACAAGAAGATTTCATTATTCACCGTAAAGATGGTCTATTTGCATATAACTTAGTGGTAGTGTTAGATGATCATAAACAAGGAATTACCGAAATTGTGCGCGGAGCCGATCTTTTACCGGTTACCGCTAAACAAATTTCACTCTATAAGCTTTTTGGCTTTTCTCTGCCAAGCTATTGCCATTTACCACTAGCACTAGATAACAACGGCAATAAGCTTTCTAAACAAAACCATGCAAAGCCCATTGAGCTAAATAATAGCAAATCATTAACGGCGCACGCTCTGCAATTTTTAGGGCAATGTCTACCAAAAGACTGGCAAGATGCCAGCCAACAACAGCTATTGCAATGGGCAATACAACATTGGCAAATTGCGAAAGTACCCAAACAAAATACCCAGTTACCCACCAATATAGGATAAATTACCAGTCATACCGACATTATGCACATGTAATAAATGCTTTTCTGGTTTTATTTTTAACGAAGCAAAGATGCGTGTTATAAGTTGTTGTTTTTGCGCTGAGCTTTGAAGTAAATCACGCAAATCAACCGCGGCCTCACCAAATAAGCAATAATGCAATTTACCAATTGATGACACACGCAACCGATTACAACTTTTACAAAAATCTTTTGAATATGGCATAATTAGCCCAATTTTACCTTGATAATCGCTATGAGCATAAACTTTAGCTGGGCCTGATAGTGGATTTTTGAGTTGCAACTGCCAACCCTGTGCAATTAACTGTGCCTCAATAACATGAGCAGACAAGTGATAACGATTAAATATATCGCTACTTTCACCTGTTTCCATAAGTTCAATAAAGCGTAATTCTACGGATTTATCTTTAATCCATGACAAATAATCATCTAAATTATCGTTCATGTTTTTCATTAACACCGTATTAATTTTGACTTTTTTAATACCTACTTCTAACGATTTTTCGACACATTGCATTAATTCTTTAAGTTTATCTTGACCCGTAATTAATTTAAATAAATGCGGAGAAAAGCTATCAATACTAATATTAATTGCATTTAAACCTGCTTGATGCCAGTGATGAATATTTTTTAATAAACGTGAACCATTAGTGGTAATGGCCAGCTCTTTAACACTAGAGTAAGAAGAAATGAGCGACAAAATATCCACAAAATCACGACGTAAAGTCGGCTCGCCACCCGTTAAGCGAATTTTTCTTACCCCAAGTTCAGTAAATGTTGCCACAACATGATCAATTTCACTGAGTGACAAAAAATTATGCCCTTTCTTGGGTTGATAACCATAAGGTAAACAATATTGACACTGGAAATTACACAGCTCAGTAATCGACAAACGCAGATATTGAAATCGACGCTGATAATAATCAACTAATTGCATATATACATTAAACACCTTATCCAAATCGGGAAGCATAGCCATTTCTGCGCTATACCGCGGCTAATTCACCTTATGAAAAATCACTTAGGTAAAAGAGCTTCAGAGTTTGGTTCAGTCTAACATAGGCATTATTTTTTGACTATGAACAAGTTGATTTTTATTAACCTATTTCCACTTAAAAATCAGCCAGAAAAGTTATTGATTTTATTTAATTTTTTATTTTAACTTTTTTAGATTAAATTTTAAACTTGGTAAAGTGAAGAAAGTAGAAAGGCGATTGCTATCCATTATAATCACCTTTCTAGGAAAGAACGATACCCAATTTTCGTATTATTACCAACCGAAAAGAATAAAAATACAGAAATCCTATAGTTAAAACAATGTCTAGCAAAATAATGCGGTTATTTGATTTTATCCAATTTATCCCCTTTACTTATTCAATCAGTTTGAGTATATAATAGCCACCTTATCGATAATACCATCAAATGGAGGTTGTGATGATAACCCATATTAGCCCTTTAGGATCAATGGATTTGCTTGCTCAAGCTGAAGTCGATATTCTAAAAAAATCTGCCAATAGTGAGCTTTATCAATTATATAGAAACTGTTCGCTAGCAACACTCAATGCAGGTAGTAAAACCGATAATACTAAAGATTTGCTAGATAGATTTAAGTCTTTTGAAATTAATGTCATTAGTAAAGAGCGTGGCGTTAAATTAGAATTAGTTAACGCACCAGAAAGTGCCTTTGTTGATGGGCGAATTATTCGTTCAATCCAAGCAAACCTTTTTGCCGTGCTGCGCGATATTCTTTTTTTAAATAGTCAAATCAGTGCCATTAAAGAACTTATCTCTAATATCAAATTTGAAAGAGAGCATTCGTTTTATATCACAAACCTTGTTTTCTCAATTTTGCGCAATGCAAATGCGCTACATGTGGGTGAAGAGCCTAATCTGGTTGTCTGTTGGGGTGGGCATTCAATTAACGAAAATGAATACTATTATGCACGACAAGTCGGTATGCAACTGGGTTTGCGCGAGCTGAACATTTGTACTGGTTGTGGGCCAGGTGTGATGGAAGCCCCGATGAAAGGCGCAGCGGTTGGTCATGCTCAGCAACGTTATAAAGAAAGTCGCTTTATTGGCATGACTGAACCTTCAATTATTGCAGCCGAGCCACCTAATGCATTAGTAAATGAACTGATTATTATGCCTGATATCGAAAAACGCCTTGAAGCTTTTGTACGTATGGCACATGGTATTATCATATTTCCTGGAGGCCCAGGAACAGCCGAAGAGTTACTTTATATTCTTGGTATTTTATTAAATCCAGCCAATAAACATCAAACATTACCGCTGATATTAACGGGGCCTAAAGAGTGTGAGGAGTATTTTACTGCTATTGATAATTTTATTCGTAGTACATTAGGTGATGAGGCAACGAAATTATACCAAATCGTGATCGACTCACCTGAACAAGTGGCTCGTATTATGAAAGAGGGTGTTAAGCATGTTAAATCTTCTCGTTTAAAAACAGGTGATGCTTATGGATTCAACTGGCTACTAAAAATTGATGAACCACTACAACACCCTTTTGAGCCAACCCATGCCAATATGGCTTCATTAAATCTTCATCGAAATCAACCTGTTGAATTATTAGCAGCCGATTTACGCCGAGCATTTTCGGGAATTGTAGCGGGTAATGTAAAAGAATTCGGTATGAAGGAAATTGCTAAGCATGGCCGATACAAATTGCAAGGCGATCCCGAAATCATGAAGCAACTCGATAATTTATTACGTAGTTTTATTAAACAAGATCGAATGAAATTACCAGGAGAAAGCGCCTACCAACCTTGTTATGAAATTTGTTATTAACAAAAATATTAGCGAGTAATTTAATCGCGTGTAAATGTTATCTTGCCGCCGATACGATTATCGGCGGAGTGATTTAATCGATTGATAGTTAATGTTTTATTAATCATTTATATCGCTTTTAAAAATCACCTAAAATATCTAGCGCTTCAGACACTTTTTTCACGGCAAAAATCTGCATATTTTCGGGCTTCTTCTTAGGCATATTCGCAATAGGTACAATCGCTTTTTTAAAGCCATGCTTAGCCGCTTCAGAAATACGTTCTTGCCCACTTGGTACGGGACGAATTTCACCACCAAGACCAATCTCGCCAAAAATAACGACATCTTGTGGCAATGGGCGGTTACGAAAGCTTGATACTAATGCGGCAATCAATGCCAAATCAGCGCTAGTTTCAGTGACTTTAACGCCACCAACAACATTCACAAAAATATCTTGATCAGCCATTTGTAATCCGCCATGCCTGTGTAACACTGCAAGCAATAATGCCAGCCTATTTTGATCAAGGCCTACTGTCACTCGCCTTGGGTTGCCATACATCGAGTGATCAACCAATGCTTGGATTTCAACCAGCAATGGGCGAGTGCCTTCCCACAATACCATAACCGAACTGCCGGGTAGCATTTCCTCACCACGACTTAAAAAGATGGCGGATGGATTGCTGACTTCTTTAAGCCCTTGCTCGGTCATCGCAAACACACCTAACTCATTTACCGCCCCAAACCGATTTTTATGGCTACGCAATGTTCTAAAACGAGAATCAGCATCACCATCTAATAAAACGGAACAGTCAATGCAGTGCTCAAGCACTTTAGGCCCTGCTAGCGAGCCATCTTTCGTCACATGCCCAACCATTATAATGGCAATACCTTTTGTTTTTGCAAAGCGCGTTAAATAAGCGGCGGTTTCTCGAACCTGCGCAACACTCCCCGGTGAGGATTGAATATCAGCAAGATGCATCACTTGTATAGAGTCAATCACCATTAATTTAGGTTGTGACTGCTCAGCCAATAAGCAGATTTGTTCTATACTGGTTTCTGATAACATATTAAGATTATCAGCAGGTAGACCTAAACGGTGTGCACGCATGGCCACTTGCTGAAGTGATTCTTCACCCGTCACATAAAGCGTATTCATTTGTGATGAAAGCTTACTCATGGTTTGTAGTAATAAGGTACTTTTACCTGCCCCGGGATTACCACCAATTAAAATCGCACTACCCGGTACAACGCCCCCACCAAGCACACGATCAAATTCGGAAAAACCGGTTGAAAATCTTGGTAGCGCTTCTAAACTGATTTCGGATAATTTTTGAATTTTTGTTTGACCAACACCGCTACCTGCGTAACCCGTTAATCGATCATTGCGCGTTGAAGTACTTGCTAGTCTAACTTCAGTAATGGTATTCCAAGCATGACAAGCACTGCACTGGCCTTGCCAACGAGGATAATCTGCTCCACAATCATTACAAACATAAGCACGTTTAACGGTTTTTGCCAATTTAATCTCCTAACCTTCACTTAATAAACTGGTTGATAAAATACACCATAATCCAGTTAAATCTGCATAATTAATGCTAATTTTAGCCTTTTCAACCACTTTAGGTTTTCCATGATAGGCAACGCCTAAACCCGCAATACGTAGCATCATTAAATCATTGGCGCCATCACCAATAGCCACCGTTTGCTCAATAGGTATATCGAGCGATGCCGCTAATTGTTGTAAAGTTCGCGCTTTATACTTTGCATCGACAATTTGACCAATTACTTTGCCTGTTAATTTATTATGTTTGACTTCTAATTCGTTAGCATAAACATCCGCTAATTTTAGTTTCTGCTTTAAATGATCAGCAAAATAGGTAAATCCTCCTGATGCAATAGCAACATGCCAATTTTTTTTATGCAATTCTTTGACTAAATAGGTCAATCCAGGAGTAAGCGGTAAGTTATCTTTTACTTGTTGTAAAAGATCTTGATGTGCTCCTTTCAACGTTGCCACCCGATTTCGTAAACTGGTTGCAAAATCAAGCTCACCATGCATTGCTTGTTCAGTCACAGCCGCAACTTGCTGACCTACACCATATAATTTAGCCAGCTCATCTATGCATTCAATTTTGATTGCCGTTGAATCCATATCCATAACCAATAATCCTGGTGAATGGAGTGTTGGTAAATTGTCAATTGGCGATACATCGATGCCTAATGTTAATGAAATAGCCTTGGCTTTTTTAGGCATAACACCAGCAATACGAACAATCTGATAAGTTTTTATTTTCCAAGATGAAACAATTACCATTGGCATAGCAAGTTGATTTTGGAATTTTGACAATACTGTTTTATTTAGCTTTTTGCCATAAATAATCCAACCTGTTTTACCTGCATTATAATCTAAAGGCACCACTTCGCAGCCATTTAATGAAAGTGGTAAGCCTTGCCAGCGTTGGATATTTTCAGGTAAATCATTATAGGTGAGGGTGTAAGCCATATCAGAAAGTCTTCCTAACATAAAACGGGCTCAAAATTTACCATAACTGTTAAAAATTGTCCAAGTTAGGATTGTGCCATTGCTTTATCTTTTTTATACTCAAACACATATTATCAGAAACTTTTTTACAAACGAAAGCCAAAGTTAACATTTTATGGGCTGTATTTACCTACGTCGCAACTAAACGCTAAAAACTCAACGCTAAAAATAAAAAGCGTTTACTCAATAAGATTTTAATCAATGAGATGTAAGTAAATTATACTTTCTTTAAAATCGCATAAAAGAAACCATCACCACCATTGTCACTAGGTAAAAATTGCTTACATTCACCTTGCAAATTAGCGTTGGCATTTTCTTTTAAAAAACGCTCAATTTGTAATTTATTTTCATCTGGTAGAATTGAACAAGTGGCATAAACCAAAATGCCACCAGTTTTTAAATAAGACCAAATCTTACTTAAAATAGCATGTTGTAATTCCGTTAATTGCACTATATCACTGTCCCGGCGTAACCATTTTATATCTGGATGACGACGAATAACACCTGTTGCAGAGCAAGGCGCATCAAGTAAAATACGGTCAAACGAACGCCCCTCACACCACAGCTCTGGCGTTAAGCCATCGCCAACTTTGACGTCAGCATGCTGTTTCAAACGAGTTAAATTTTCATCAATACGTTTGGCTCGGTTTGCATCCACATCCACAGCTAACACTTGTGCCTTTGGCGCTACCTCTAAAATATGCGTGGTTTTACCACCAGGTGCCGCACAAAGATCCAGAATTTGCTCTCCATTTTGTGGTGCTAATAAATAAGCAGCATACTGAGCAGACAAGTCTTGTACTGTCACTGCACCGTCATCAAAATGGGGTAATTTAGCAACATTGACGGGCGATAATAACCGCAATGCACAAGGTAATTGATCATGTGGTTCTGACTCAATGTGCTGTTTTGCTAACAGTTTTTGATATTCTTGAATTGAATATTGGTTTTGGTTAACCCGCAACCACATTGGCGGTTTTTGGTTATTCGCATCAATAATTGTTTGCCACTGCTGTGGGTAAGCTTGCTTTATACGAGTCAATAACCAACTTGGGTGTAATGTTCGGCTATTTTGTTGCTTATCATCTTGCATAAATTTTTGTTGTAATGATGCTTGCTGACGCAAAAACTCACGTAACACGCCATTAACTAATCCTTTTAATGGCGCTTTTTGCAAAGTATTTACTGCATCAACTGTTTCACCAACAGCGGCATGTTCGGGAATACGTGTATAAAGGATCTGGTAAATACCCACTAACAATAAATAGTGCAAAACCCTATTTTTACCTGTCAAAACCTTACTCATTAAGGTATGGATATAAAAATTGAGCTCGGGTAATACTCGCATCACACCAAAACACATTTCTTGCACTAGTGCTCGATCTTTATCCGCTATTTTGTGATGCAAAGCAGTCAGTGTGGCACTTAATGATTGCCCTTCTTCTAATACATTAAAAATAGCTTGAGCACAAACAGCTCGTATATTTTGGTGTAATTTTTTATTCATAAATCATGACAACCTTAATTTATCTATTGTGATTAGTTTATAAAATTAAAGATCCAATCCAACCAGCAATAAATAACGGAATATTAAAATGGGTAAATGTTGGGATAACACTATCTCGAATATGGTCATGTTGCCCATCACTATTTAATCCAGACGATGTCGCTAAAATAGTATCTGATGGTGGTGATCCTGCATCACCAATCGCACCCGATGCACCAATTAAACATACCGTGGCAATCGGTGAAAAACCAAGTTGTACACAAAGTGGCACATAAACAGCTGCAATGATTGGGACGGTTGAAAATGAAGAGCCAATCCCTAATGTAATAACCAAGCCAATTAGCATCATTACAAAGGCTGCAATCACTTTATTTCCTGCAAATAAAGCTGCACTATTAATAACAAGCGGTTCAATTTCATGCGTTTGTTTTAATACTTCGGCAAATCCTTGCGCTGAAATCATCACAAAGCCGATCATTGCCATCATTTTGATGCCGTCAGTAAAAACACCATCCGCTTCGCCCCATTTAATCGATCCCGATACAATAAAGCAAATAAAACCAATTAAGGCACCTAAAATCATTGAGCCAGTATAAAGTTGAACGGAAAAAGATAACGCAATTGCCAATAATGAAACAATAAGTGAATGCTTATTCACCTCTTTTACAGCACCTTGATTCGCTTCGCTACGAATAATTTTATATTCTCTTGGTTTACGATAACTAACAAAGATAGCCCATAATAAGCCAACAAACATACCTAACGCAGGAATAGCCATGGCATGCATTACATTAACATGGCTTACATCCATGCCAGATGCGGTAATATTTTTTAATAAGATTTGGTGCAAGAAGATATTGCCAAATCCCACCGGTAAAAACATATAAGGAGTAATTAATCCGAATGTCATAATACACGCAATCATTCTTCTATCAAGCTGTAGCCGTGACATCACATATAATAGGGGCGGAATTAAAAGAGGTATAAAGGCGATATGAATCGGAATTACATTTTGAGAAGAAATACTTACTAGTCCAATAATAACAATCAAAATCCATTTGATACGTTTTTTAGCATCACTTGATGTCAGCTGTTTAATCGCTTTATCTGCCAATAATTCTGGTAAACCAGATTTTGATATCGCCACAGCAAATGCACCTAGCATGGCATAAGAAAGTGCAATATTTGCCCCATTGCTGATGCCTGTGTTAAAGGCATCAATGGTTTCTTTTAACGATAAATGGCTAAATAAACCGCCAACAAATGCCCCAATGATTAAGCTAATAACAACATGGACACGGCAAAGCGATAAAATTAACATACAAATTACCGCAACCACAACTGCATTTATTGACGAGAACAAATCAAGCATTGTATTCATAAGATAGATTCTTAGTTAAGAAGCAAAGCTTATTATTGTAGGCGATAGGTATTGAAAGTGCAATTGATAGTGTATACTCACTGTTTTGCAATAGACAAAACCAAATTTGTGTTACTGAAGTCATTTTAAGCATAAAAGCTTTTATATTAAAGTCAATATATTAAAGTCACGTTATTGTGGAGCGTTGTTAATGAGAAATAATATCGACGGACATTTTTTATTAATTGGTTTAATGGCCTACCCTATTCGCCATAGTTTATCCCCGCAAATGCAAAATACGATTTATTCAAAATTGAATGTTCCTTATGTTTATTTAGCATTTGAAGTTGATCAAGAAAAACTTGCTGATGCAATTAAAGGACTTAGAGCATTAGGTTTGCGTGGCAGTGCGGTATCAATGCCCAATAAGCAGCTTGTCTGCCAGTACCTTGATAAGTTAACACCGGCCGTTGAACTAAGTGGCGCGTGTAATACTATTTCCAATGATAATGGTGTGTTAACTGGCTATAACACAGACGGAATGGGTTACATGCGTATGCTTAAAGAAGCCAATATTGATGTGATAGGCAAAAAAATAACCATTCTCGGAGCAGGCGGTGCAGCAACCGCCATAGTTGTGCAAGCAGCACTTGATGGAGTAAAAGCAATCACCATCTTTAATCAAAAAGATGAATGCTATACAAAGATAGAAGCCATTGCGAAAAAATTGAATCAAACGAGTCAATGCTATGTGCGTGTTATCGATCTCGCCGATAAAGATCAATTACGCAAAGAGATTGCAGATAGTGTTGTGCTTTGTAATGCAACAGGTGTTGGGATGAAGCCGTTAGAGGGGCAAAGCTTAATTACTGATGCCACGATGTTAAGACCTGATCTTATTGTTACCGACTGCATTTACAGCCCACGAAAAACCAAGCTATTAGAAATGGCGGATCAACAAGGTTGCCGAACATTAAACGGTATTGGCATGATGCTATGGCAAGGTGCTGCTCAAATAAAAATTTGGACGGGTGAAGATGCACCGATTGAATATGTGAAAGAACAAATGGGTTTTAATGATTAATGAATAATCTAAGTTTTTAACGATTTTATTCATGATGGATAATCAGTGATAAATATTGTTAAGCGTTATAAAATCACCGTCTATTAATGCAATTGCTAGCTAATGGAATATGAAATGAAAACAATTACCATAAAAGAACTTGAGATCGGTTTGGGTGCACCTAAAATTATTGTACCTATTGTGGGTAAGACTCAAGCAGAATTAATTGATGAAGTTAAGTTTTTACAATCTATTGATTTTGACGTTTTAGAGTGGCGTGTTGATCACTTTACTCAAGTTGACAATATCAATGCCGTAAAACAAGCAGCTAAAAGCATAGCCGATTTACTGCCCAATAAACCGATTTTATTTACGTTTAGAACCGCAAATGAAGGGGGGGTTAAACCTTGGCCACTCGCATCTTATATTCAGTTGAATAAAGAAATGGCGTGTAGTGGGCTTATTGATCTTATTGATGTTGAGCTATTTATTGGTGATGATGATGTAAAAGATATTATTGCCGTTGCACACAAAAATCAGGTATTTGTTGTCGCATCAAACCATGATTTTGAAAAAACACCATCCAAAAGTGATATTATCTACCGATTAAGGAAAATGCAGGAACTGGGTGCTGACATTCCTAAAATTGCCGTCATGCCACAAACAACAGATGATGTATTAACATTACTTGCAGCAACCACCGAAATGAACCAACAACATGCAACCACCCCCATTATTACCATGTCTATGGCTGGGCTGGGTGTGGTGAGCCGTATTGCAGGTGCGACATTTGGCTCAGCAATGACCTTTGGCGCTGCCAAACATGCTTCGGCACCGGGTCAATTAGACGCCAAACAATTACGCTCTATTTTAGATACCTTGTACCAAAGCCATAGCTAATTTAACATCAATCCGTTAATAATGAATTGGCGTGCCAATGTAGAGCGGTGATGAAGTGTTTGCGCTTCATTATCAAAATCTTCATTTACAACCACATAGCGAATTTTACTCCCCCAAATTGTTATGTGGTTGTACAAAATTTAGGTTTGGGATATGTATAATAAAAATAAATTTAGCTCGCTTGATATCAATTATTTTTTTAATTCAGATCAACATAATACCATTAAAGATTTTGCCTATGCCGATATTCTAGGAACAGCAGATATTTGTGGTTATCAAATTATGTTTTTTTATATTGCCGATAATATTGAAGTTTTATTAATTGATGAAGTGATAAATAATATATTCTTACTTGATAAAGCCAATCAAATTTTGAATTTCTTGGGCTTTGAGTTTAAATTAGGATCCCCGTTTATTTTAACCGATACCTTTAATCATAATTATATTCTTAAAGATCATCTTTATGAAGATCATATGCATTACTACTATAAAGTCGATGAACAATTAATTGTCCTTGGCATTAATTATGAAGGAATTTTGCTATCCTTTGAATTAATCAATAATAAAAGCATTATTGACAATAGGCTGGCATTTTCTTGCTAGCTAGTTGTAGACGTATACCTATCCCAAACAGGTTATGTACAATAAGCAACTTTATTACAGCTAATTGATTACACAATTTGGTAATAAAATTAATCGTCACTTTTAACCAGCAAATGCACAATTACAAAATGCGGTGATTATGGCATACCGTCATATTCCCAATAAAAATCACTCACTAACTTATCAAAAGCGGGGATACCATCAGCTGGTTTTATACAAGCCCGCTTTTCATCTATGGATTGTCTAACTTTATCCCAATCATATTGATTTAATAATAAAATTTTATATCGTTTTGGCTGTTGAATTCTGTCCTTATTTAAATTGAGTACTCCTTCTGGAGTTGCGACAATGATTGAGTAAATATCAGAATTATTCTCGCCAGTAATACCGATATTCATCTCTAATAAATAAAAAACTGCATTATCTTCTGGCTGCCACAGCCAAGGATCACCGATATCTGGAGACCAGTAATATTTCACTTCAAATTTTTGTTGTTTAATTTTCATTTATAGCCCGCATCAAAATAAACATTATAAGGCGCTCACTGTAATTATAATATCGAGAACGCCTCAATTATCATTGCTTAAATCTTATTTTTTTTACCAATATGGTAAAGCTATCGATCGTATTAACCTTAATATTTAGCTACTTAGGTATTCCATTAAACCAATGATAAAAATCAAGACACAATGAATTATTGACGATCTATTGAATTGCAATGTTAGATACATCTCATCTTCGTAATCAATAACATTATTTTCGTAAAGTAGAAAAGCATATGTTGATACCAAAGATAAATATAAAAATAGACAAAAATACAAACTTATTTACAGAATCGAGTTTGTATTAATTTTAAATTTTGTTTTAATTCTATGACATCTTTTAGTTTTTCGGCATCCATAGGTAAGCTTCGAATTAATAAATTTGCATTTTTCTTTAATAAATTCAGTAAAGATGTGTATTCTATTTCACCACTATATACGACTTCTTTTTTATCAAACCGATTATCTATAAATTTGATTTTACAAATTTTATTAATACAAAAAACTTCAAAATAAAAAGGTCCATCCATAAAGTAAAAATGAGTTATGTTATTTTGCTGAATTTTACAAGCTTCTTTTAACCACCAATTTAATATAACTACGGTAAAATCATCCCATTGTTCATCAGGAAAGAAAATGTTCCCGATCTGAAAATATATTTTTGAGAATATTTGCGTTGATATTTTACTTTTTGATACGCGAATAGAATCAGGGGAGATAATTAAATTAATCATTAACAATATCCTTTAGGATAAACCGTTGCAATTGTTTTGACATTGGCCATCATTACCGTATGGCAAAGCATTTGATATATATCTACATGCTCGAATTTTTACTCAATATTATAATAATCCATATTAAGAATATTCATACTGTTATGGTGCTAGATTCAATATTTTTTTCAAAAATTGTTTTATAAAAAAGCACACTTTATTTAAATCAATTCACGCAAACATTATGTTTTGTCATAAATTATTTATGATTTGGATATTTACTTTAGAATCTATTTGTAAAAATTATTCAGGATTCTATACCATTTAACCTAACCAAAGCCGATAGCCACTTAAATTTTTCTGTGAGCCAATCAGATCCTCGCCAAAAAATTTGGTATAGCGTTTAAATAATAGGTGGTGAATAATGCTTTAGTTAATTCCATGCTGTAACACTAATCGCTTAAAATCCGCACTGTAATATTTGGTTTCATTGGCTACTAGGTATAATATTCCTTTAGGAAATTGACGACAAAATAAGGAATTTTGGGTGAATGACAAACTAAATATTTATCAATATACTTAATGTATTAGTCCGCACATCATAATGATAGACTTGTAGCAAAAGGAGTAATGCCATTATTTTTCATCGCGTTACAAAATAAAAAATCAAATAAAATCAATGCCTTTTCTGACTGATTTTTATCATACTCAGCTAATCTTTCTTTATGATATATCCTAGCCCTTGTCCCTGATATCATGTACTAAGCTGGGTGTGCTTGAGCAGGATTTATGTTAACAATAAAGTGCTTTGATATTCTCAAATAACCCCGTTGATTTAGGCTCAGGTTTTAGCCAAGTATAGTAATCTGATACGCTAACTTCTAAGTGACGGCAGACTAGCAATAATGGGTATGGTAACAAATGTTGCTTTATATATTGGTACTTCACCAGTTTGTGCGCTAAATTTTTTGGCCACAATGTCCTCCTATGATTGTTAGTTATATCATAAAGGTGACATAGGTTCATTTTTTGGCGAGGATCTCATTTTGTTAAAATGAATTCTGATAAGTCGTTAGCGTCTGTTAGATTAAGTTTAAACTGCTACCTAATCTGGTAATTACAGTTTTGACTGTCGCCTATTTATGAGTAATAAATAATAAATTCTATGTTATTCTACACGGTATTTATTGTTTAAAGAGAAAAATAAAAAAACAATGAACGCGATAAAGCGATGTTTGGAATTTATTCTATTTCCTCCTATAAAAGTAAATAAAGCACTCCTTACCCAGCGATTACATCATAAAACCGTGTTGATTACTGGTGCTACTTTTGGTATCGGTGAAGCGCTTTGTTATCAGATAGCAGACATTGATTGTAGACTCATTTTAGTCGCGCGCACAACAGAAAAACTAGAAACGATAAAGCAACAGATAACCAGTCAAAAAGCAACGGTGCACGTTTTTTCTGTCAATTTATCCGATGAGCAACAGCTTAACGAGTTTATAAAAATATTATCTCAATTTACAATTGATATTTTTATTAATAATGCTGGTAAATCTATCTGTCGTCCAATTATGCAATCATTAGACAGATACCATGATTTTCAAAGAACAATGCAATTAAATTATTTTGCTCCAGTGAAACTTTGCTTAGCATTAATTCCTGAATTACAAAAAAATAAAGGGCAAATTATTAACGTATCAGCAATTAATGTATTATTAGCGCCAACCCCCTACTGGGCAGCTTATCAAGCTTCTAAAGCCGCTTTTGATCAATGGCTGAATTGTGCCAGTAGTGAGCTTGCTATCAACAAGATCACCGTTTCCAGCACCTATTTGCCGTTGGTTAAGACTAGAATGATAGCACCAACTAAAGCATATCAACAAGCGCCAGCAATGCGCGCTGAACAGGCTGCAATGCGTATTAATAACTTATTGATTAACCGTAAGACATATTATAAGCCTTGGTGGAGTATATGGGCGCAACTAACTTCCGTTTTATTATATCCATTATGGTTAAAAATAACACAGTATTATTTACGGAATAAAAAATGATTAAGACTTTAAAAATACTCTATCAATGTAACTTATTAACCTTTAGAGGAATTTGGTATTTAATTTGTGCAATAAAAGTTGTCGGCATCAATTTAATGACGTTGCTTTATATAAGCAAACGGTTTTACCCACAAAAAATTGCGTTTCAAGATGAAAAAGATAATATTAATTTTTGTACCCTATATAAACAATCACAACATTTAGCTGATCAACTAGCTACTTTTTATGGTGTTAAAGCTAAACAGAAGATTGCAGTGATGGCTTATAACCACATTTATTTAGCACACACTCTCTTTGCTTTATCTGTATTGGGCGCAGATATCTATTTATTAAATGCACAGATGTCTGCGACACAATTTAAAAAACTAGACGAAGCGTATTCATTTGACTTAATTATTCATGATCCAGAGATTAAATTTTTACAGAAAGAAAATAACCTATTAACTTATCACGACAATTTTCCTTCTATTCAACGATTAATAAATGGTCGTTTAATGAAAACAACACAAAAAAGAAAAGTGTGTCATTTTCCCAAAATCATTGTATTAACCAGTGGCACAACAGGCAATTTTAAAATAGCGGGGCGCAGCACAAAAGCTAAAGGATTTATCATTCCTTTTACTGCTTTATTTACAAAATTAAAACTTAATCAGTATTCAAGCATTTATATCGCAACACCAATTTACCATGGGTTTGGTATTGCTACATTTTGCATAGCTGTACTGCTCGGCTCTACTATTTTTTTACATAAAAAATTTACAACACAAGAAGCTAGTCAGTTATTAGATAAACATAAAATAGAGGTTATTACTTTAGTTCCGTTAATGCTAGGTCGTTTACTTAAGTATGATCACACCAAGTTACTAAGTTTGAAATGTATTATTAGTGGTGGTTCATCTTTAGCAGAAACGCTTGTTCAAGAAACACAAAATAAATTGGGGCCAATGCTATTTAATTTATATGGTACATCTGAGGCCGGTATATGTACAATTGCCACACCTGAAGATTTAGAAAAACAACCCAGTTGTATTGGCCGCCCAATTAACGGATTACATATAAAATTAATGCAAGATGGGCAGGAAATAGTTAAAGGAATAGGCGAATTATGGATTAAGTGCGCATGGTCGATACAAGCTAACAAATGGATCTCAACAGGTGATTTAGCGTATAAAGATCAACATGGATATTTTTATTTACAAGGTCGAAAAGATGACATGATTGTATCAGCAGGAGAAAATGCATATCCTTATGATCTTGAACAACAGTTACTAGAGCATCCAGCAATTGAAGAAGCCACAGTCATACCCATCAACGATGATGAATTTGGACAACGATTTGTTGCTTTTATTATATTAGGAAAAAACCAAGTTTTATCTAACGAAGCATTGTTTACTTGGCTGCGTAGTAAAGTGGCTCGTTATCAAATGCCGAAAAAAGTCATTGAGCTAAATGAAATGCCTATAACGGCTATCGGTAAGGTTGATAAGAGGCAATTACATACTCTATTATACAATGAAGATATTGGAACATTTTATTAGAAGTAATGATGGTTTAGTTTATTATACAAATAATCATTATTAAATTAGGATGATAACTAAACATTGATAATATCTCGTGGGTGAAAATAGTTCCAACTTCATTTAGTTTAAAATTACCTAAATTAAAATTATAAACAAGGAGATGATTTTTCTTATTAGGAGCTTTGGGATCTGTAATAGAGCATGCTTTGGTTAAATCAATGCTTTAACACTAACCGATTAAAATCCGCACTGCAATATTGGTTTCCCCAGTCACTAGGTAGCTAAACTAACCATTATTATCTGTCTAAAATTGATTTATTGTTCCAAGTTTACTTGATCATCATAGCATGAGGGAATTTCGCTATCTAAAGCAGGCAAGTATTTATCATTCACAATATTATATGCTTGTTTTCTATAAGGGTATTTAGCAATTATGTTTTTAATGTCGTTATATAAGTCTTCTTTTTTAAACCACACATTACCACATTGACCACAACCAAAAAATGGGGGGACATCTTCAATATAAGAAACAATACCTGCACATGTTTCTTTAGGGCACTTTAATCCATTTACAACAGCAGTTTGTTTATCCTCCTGCTTATTTAATAGCATCGAATTAATGTCATAACTCATTGAGCAATAATGGCATTTTATCATAATGAATTTCATATTCTTTTGGCGAGAAACCGAGATAAAATGGTCTTGCTCTTCTGATGTTATAAATTGTTTTTTACAATGATTACATAATAACTTCATACAACCCTTTTTATTTTTATCATGAAGAATTTGCTACTTGTTTCTGCACTATTTTAGCGATAGTTACAATTATACATAAAACTAATAATGACTAGGGCATATGCTAACAAAAGTCGTTATAAATATATTCTTTTGACATTATTTTCAACAAAGAATTGCCTTAGCTTATCTGAAATAACGACATGTTTTTGAGCTTCCTGACATCTTGCCATATAAAAGTTTTCTTTGATATTTTTTTAAAGACAATTCTATGAAACTTCTTTGATCTATTAGGCAAATAATTTAATATTGGTTCACTATCAGGCTTATGCATACCTATATATGATAATGAATGAAGAATATTTAAGACGTTATAGTCTGAATTGCTCTGACCATTGATAATGGCATTGGCATCAAGGCATTTAACATCTTTTAAAAAACCTTTATAACCTAACAGCAGATTTGCAAGCTTAACTGAAATAAAATCCGATCCACCACTAAAACAAAAATCATAATTTGCAATCTGATCTGATTCAGCTTCGAAACAATAGCTATTATGATAATCAAATATTTTTAATTCATATATCATATAAAAATACTTTGGATGGAATGATATTTTTGTTCAAAACAATTTTTCTGTTTTTAACGTTGCAAGAGGTCGCCTGCACTGTCTAGCTGATGTTTTTCGATAAGGTGGTCGTAGAAATAGCGGTAACGCTAGCTGTAGTTGGCACTTTGTTTGCTTTGGATGCAGTTAGGTTTGTTGCGACATTTCATTGTGAAATTCACCAGTAAACCTGATGCTATAAATCACGATCCTACACATATCTAATTATTGAGCCAGATTCTATCGTTTTATTTTTTAATAATATTTAATTTCGTATCGACCCATTACATCAAAAATAGGATCATAAATACTCTACACTTTCAAGAATAGCCCTACGCTTTAGGCTAACTAAAACAGATCCAGTAGTAGATAACATGTGACACTTTTTTACAATTTCATTTGCCATTTTTTGCGAGGATCATGTCTGCTGTGTTTTTATGCTAACTAACCCGCCGAGGTTGTCGTACTGGTAGATGCGCTCTGTCAGGATGTGAGTAGGATGGGATGCTAACCTCGCAGGGGAGTGTTTGTGTTGCCAGCAGCGGTTACAGTAGTCTTTGAATTCGATGCTCAACCATCCTTAGGGGCATAATACTTCGTGGTGCAGACTGGCGCATTTATTTTAGAATTTATGCTATTTTCTTATATAGACATCCTGATATTGCAGTACTTTTTCTTTGTATAAAGAAGTGCTTATATAAGAGGTTAAATAACTTTGATTTAATTTACTATATCCATCTTCATTTAATTGGTCTGTTTGCCAATCACAAACTGGACATATTTCAAAAATCGAATCTTCATAATCCTTGAAAACAAGGTATCGACATGAGATACAAGCAACACCAGTAATTTCACTATCTGGATGATCAATTATTTTTATATCATTACCGGTAATGTCTTTTATTTTGTTTTCTAAGTATTTATTTCTAATTAACGATGATAATTGATAACTATCTAAAATATCATTGTTGTAAATCTGTTTCTTAGAAAGAGCCATAGATTGCTCATCAAGTATTCCATTTTCATATAAAAAATTTGTTCTATCGTCTAATTTTAAAGTAAATAAAGAGTGGTAATTTAAAAAGTTAATGACTTCACTATGAAAGAATTCTATACACATTATTTTTCTCGCGCTAAATCAATTGCCTCTTGGAATGGTTTTTTGCTTCTCCAACCGTCTTTATAATAAGTCCAATTCGGAGCGGTTACACTAAATCATACAACTTTTTTAAGGGTTTACGCAAAGCGCTTAAAAAAGCGCCGCATAGAAAACGATATTTTAAAGCAAGCCGCACTGATAATGGGGTGAAAATGACTATCCTAAACGCAAACCGACATCATTATAGCCCGACAAAACGATGTCAATATTTCGTATTATCAAGATATTATGCTTATTACCAATGTAAATTGAATAAACAAAAATCAGTAAGACTTTATGCAGATAAAGTAGTGACGCTATTTAACCGAAGCTATCATTGTTATGGTACAAGGCGAATTGGTTTTGATTTGCAAAAAGAGAACATTTGGGTATCACGCTTTTACATTGTTCGGCTGATGAAATTTTTATTGCTCGTATCAAAATACGTCGTTAAACGTTATTGTAATTATCGCCTTAATTTTTGTTTGAAATGTGTTGCCATTCCAATTTTCTACTTTTTTGCTGTACTATTTTAGGGGGATAGCTACCATTTGAGAGATAGTTACAACGTCAATTGAGTAAAAAATTCGGCATCATAGACAATATTTAGACAGATAAACGGGATAGCATTACAATATTTTTAGGTAATATAATCCTGCTATAGAAGATTTATCTTGCTAGAATGGATTGAGTTGCTGAGTGATCTGAATCTTAATTAGTATGCTAAACTGCAAAAAACGAGCTTAGTTTTAGCATCGACACGATGATTATGATTACAACAATTTATTTAGACGTAAGCAAAAATATAAGGAGTATTCACTTATGATAGTCTTATCGGCCAAAGAAGTTGAAGTTATGTCAAATAAAGGGAGCCAAGAAAGATACATTTATTCCATAAAAAAAATTGTTGATAACGAAGTAGCTTGGGTCTTAGACGATGACGGGTTTGCCTTAACCGGTAGAAATGATAACAATAATGAAGTTCTTATATTATGGCCTGCTCGTGAATATGCTGCAAATTGTGCTTTAGGTGGCTGGAAGAATTATAAACCCAAGGCATTATCGCTTGATTATATAATGAATAAATTATTGCCTGATTTATCAGCCAAAGGAACTCAAGTTGGTATTTTCTCCATTCCTACGCTATCAAGCACTCCTATTGTTAATGCTGAGAGCTTATTAATTGATTTAGAAAACGAATGTAGTAATTATATTTAAAACTAACCCCGAATGAAGTAATCCAAACTTGTAATCGGACAAAAGCAAAGACAATTTCTAACTGAGTAATTCATTGTATATAACTTGTGATATCAAATTAGAAGAGTGCTTATTATTGGTGAAATAACCTATGGAAAAATTTCTCGAATTACTAACTAAAAAAGGGGTAAAACACGTTGTTCAAGATAATAAAGTTATCATTAATGATAATTTGCGTTTAAGAAACAAAGAAATTAGTGTCTTGCCAGACAATTTACTTATCCATGGTGATTTAAATTTAAGTAAAACAAAAATACAAATACTACCAAAAAATATGGCTATTCATGGTAGTTTGAATTTAACAGACTCCGAAATCCAAGCCTTACCGAATGATTTTACAATTAGTGGGGATTTAAATTTATCGATCACTAAAATTAAAGTCTTACCGGATAATTTATCTGTGGGTGGTAATTTGTATTTAGAATTTACAGACATCAAAGCGCTACCTGAAAATCTGGCTATTGGTGGTGATTTGAATTTAGCTCACACAGATATTCAATCATTACCTGAAAACTTATCAATTAGTGGTAATTTAGATCTTACCTATTCAATGATTAAAGCATTACCAGATAACTTATCAGTTGGCGGCAATTTAGATCTTACCTATTCAATGATTCAGACATTACCGGATAACTTATCGGTTGGTGGCAATTTAAATCTAGCAAATACAGATATCGAAACATTACCCAAAAACTTATCGGTTGGTGGTGACATATATTTAATAAATAGCCAAATTAATAGATTGTCTGAAAATTTATCGGTTGGCGGTGATTTAGACTTAGCAAATACCAATATTCAATTATTAGGCGAAAACTTAACTGTTGGGGGAGATCTTGATCTAAGAAATACCCATATCAAACAATTACCTCAAAAAATTTCTGTTAACGGTTATCTAAATTTAAGAAATACCAGAATAAAAACATTACCAGAAAATTTATCGGTAGGAGGATATTTAAGTGTTGCTAATACAGACATTCAAGTATTGCCTAAAAATTTATTTATTGGTGGTCGCTTGAATATAGAGTCAACCAAAATCAAATTATTACCTGAAAATTTATCCGTTGCTTGTGGTATATATTTAGATGTAGATAAAGTACAGAATATAGTTTATCGCAAAAGCAACCAAGGCAACTTAACAACCATTTTTGCTTGTTGGGCTAATGGGGGATTTGCTATTCAAGCAAATGGCTTTTTTGGCACAGTTGATGGCTTTTATAAAATGATTGATGAAAATTTTTCTATAGAAAATACGATAAAATACAAAAAAATAGCTCAGGAATGTGTAGAGGAGCTAGCCCAAAAGCTTAACAAGCCGTCGCCGAGATAAGTAAGATGGATTAAAAGCACAAATCTATCTAGCTGAAGTAATATCACATCTTAATATGATAAGTAGGCAATTAAGATGCCTAATTTTACGCCAAGGTGGTCTGTTAAGATAGATCCATTTTGATATTAAACAACACATTGGTAATATTAAAAAAGCTTGCTAACATACAAACAATGGATCTTGTGATGTGGCAAGAATGGAATATTTTTATAAGATCATAGTTGAAGTTGATACTGTGATATTAAATTGGCTGGTAAGGTTGATAGTTCTATGAATATAAATACAAGGTGGTTAACTTTTGTATTAGTTGATAATAATGAATCATTCCAAGAAATACAGGCTAAGATAGCATCAGCATTTCAATGTAAATTATCCTGTAAAGATGAAAAAGGTCGTTATATTGCCAGAGCTGAATTGGCCAATTTTAGCATAGCCGTTATAGACAAAATTGATATGCTTAGTGAATTATTGTGTGATGAGCATTATACGCTTGAAATAACAATAATATCTGATGAATATTTTAATTCTGAATTTGAAAGTTATATCAAACAAATTCTAACTAATCATTTTATACAGTGGAAATGTTCAGTTTGGTCTCCTGTCGAAGTTACTCCACAGATTTAAAGTGAACTTTATCTTTAGCACCTAACAAATTAGCATACCAATACATGATGTTGATCCTCGCCCTAAAATCGGCAAATGTCACCTTTATAATATAACGAATATGCTATAACGAACAATCATAAGCGAACACATTATGGCACAAAAAATTGAGTGCAAAGTTCAAACAGCAGACGGTGAATTATGCTTTATCTAATGCCCGTCTTTCATTAGCTGAAATCGTTAATCATTTAGGTATTGGTAAATCAACGCTGGATAAATGGGTTAAGCAACTTAATCCTAACCAGTAACCGTGAGCTAACTAATGAGCCACCAAAAATTATCGCGCTAAAAACAGAAAACAAAGCACTAAAAATAGCCAATGAAATGCTAAAAAAGCGCATGTGTACTTCATCAACCACCCAAACCGGTGAAGTACCAATATATGAAGCAACCGTTGTCATCGTATCTGGCACTGCCGGTCTGTCGTCAGTTGAAAGTAAGTGTATCTGGTATGCACAAGAGCTTTATTTGTGTTCTTCGGGTTTAAATAAAGAAGTCAAAGAAATTGATGATAAAAAAGGATAAACCAATGAAAATTATTAAACGAGTTGTTAGATTATTTGCATTGAAAAATACATAACAAACCTATTCATATGATTAGGTCATCTTAAACGGTATTGAGATAACCGATACGGTATGCCCATTCAAATCAAGTTCTAGCACAATAAAAATCAGTCAGAAAAACCATTGATTTTATTAAATTTTTTATTTAAAAAAATAATAACATTAATCCTTTTATTGCAAGCTGTATCTTATGGTTTACTGATTAATACATTAAGTATATTGATCAGTATTTAGTTTGTACCACGCTCCAAAATACCTTATTTTGTCGTCCATTTCTCAAAGGAAAGCGACGACCTAGTGGACCAAAAAACCAATATTGCAACGCTAATTTTAAGCGATTAGTGTTACAGATTAGTGTTACAGTATGGACTTAGCCAAAGTCTGAAGCAAACGGGCAATTGTTGAAATAATGCCATTGCTGAAAGTTTTTCCATCCGTTAACACCCATGATTCATGATGATAACAAAACAAGGAAGAAGCCAATAAAGCCTATTCGCCTATATCAAAACCGATTATAAGTAGGTTTGCCGACACTGAGTTAATAACTGGGTATCGCCTAAGCAATATGAAAAGTCGTATGACCTAAATAACACTTTTATAGCAGTGAGTTTTGTCTAATACTTTGGCAAGGATAACTTGATTCACAAAATACGTTTTATGTTGGCAATTTACAAGGTGTCGGTCGAATTTATCCATAAACTTTTTAATCTGACAGACACAAAATAAAAACTGGTAGCTGTCAGATTAGGTTTGAGCTAACACAGGCAGGTTACGTCAGAACTAACAAACCTAATTAACAAAAAAGCAATATTTCTGCTTGAAATATTACTTTTTTATTTATTATTAACCTAAAAGCAATGCATCGTCAGTCACTTTTTCACCGCGTGTTTTTTCAAACATATCTAATAAATCGGTTACGGTTAATTTTGCGCGTTGTTCACCTGATACATCAAGTACAACTTGACCTTGATGCAACATGACTGTTCGATTTCCATATTCCAATGCTTGTTTCATTGAGTGGGTTACCATCATCGTCGTTAAATGGTTTTTTGAAACAATTTTATCAGTCAGATCTAAAACAAACTGTGCTGTTTTAGGATCAAGTGCTGCGGTATGTTCATCAAGCAATAATATTTTAGAGGGTTTTAATGTTGACATTAACAAACTAATAGCTTGTCTTTGACCACCAGAAAGTAAGCCCATCATATCCGATAATCGATTTTCAAGCCCTAAATTTAAAGTCGCCAGTTTTTCTTTAAATATTGATCTGATATTGTTATTAAGTGCTGAAGCGAGAGTAAAACGATGTCCTCGATTGTAAGCAATAGCCAGATTTTCTTCGATGGTTAAGTTTTCACAAGTTCCAACCATAGGATCTTGGAATACTCGTGCCACCATGCTAGCCCGCTTCCATGCTGGCCAGTGGCTTACATTTTGTTCATTGATAACAACACTACCTGAGTCAGCAAATAGATCTCCGCTAATTACATTGAGCAACGAGCTTTTTCCTGCACCATTACTACCAATTATGGTAACAAATTCGCCTTCACTAATTTTTAGGTTTAATCCTCGTAGCACATAATTTTCAATTGGTGTACCTTGATTAAAAGTTAATTGTAATTGTTCAACTTTAATCATGCTTATTTCCCTCTTCTTTTAGCGTGTTTTTTCAGTTGTTTTGGTACCACAAGAGCTAGCACAACCAATATTGCGGTAATCAGATTTAGATCCTCTGTTCCAACGCCGATTGTTTGTAGGAATTCATTGCTTAATGCAAAAGCAATAAATAAGCGATACAAAATAGAGCCTAAAATAACTGAAAGCATAACAAGCCAGATACGTTTTGTTGGAAAGATGCTTTCACCCAGGATAATTGAAGCAAGCCCGATGACAATTGTTCCAACACCAATGGTAATATCTGCGCCACCTTGAGTTTGTATAAATAACGAACCACCAAGTGCAATTAAGCCATTTGATATTGCCATACCTAGGATTGTTATTCCTCCAGTTGGTATGCCTTGAGATTTTGCCATTCGTTGATTGGTTCCCGTCGCTCTTAATGCTAATCCTATCTGGGTCTTCAAAAATAAATTGAGTAATGCCCAACACACAATGACAAATCCCAGCACCAAAAGCGGTTGTATAATATATTGATTACTGTAATCATCAGCAATAAATGGTGAAAATATGGTTTTGGCATCCAGTAAAGAAAGGTTAGGTGAACCCGCCATTCTTGGTGTTTCATCCATAATATAAGGTGCAAGACCTAATATTCTTAAATTAATAGAATAAAACCCTATCATTACAATAATGCTCGAAAGTAATTGTAGAATATTGAGCTTAACATACAGTATGCCTGTCATTGCGCCAGCAAGGCAACCAGCAAGCATACCGAATAACGTCGCAATCCAAGGATCGATACCGATATAAATGCATAATCCACAAATTGCGCCACCAAGAGGGAAGCTGGCATCAGCCGTCAGATCAGGGAAGTCGAGTAAACGAAATGAGATAAATACACCTAAACTCACTAAGGCATAAATAAGCCCAATTCCAATTGAGCCTAATAAAAATTCAAAAGACATGAAAAAATCCATTCAAGTTAACCACCAAAATGGTGGCATAGTTATAAAAGAGCAACATTATTTTTCGACAATTTTTGCCGCTGATTTCAATATATCATCAGATAACGTAACACCTTGGCGTTCAGCCGCCTTTTTATTTATCGTCAGTTGAGTAACATTGCCCACTTGTGATGGGATATCACCGGGTTTTTCACCATTCAGTATACGGATAACAATTTTACCTGCCTGACGGCCAAGATCATAATAACTCATTCCCAAAGCAGCAATCGCCCCACGTTCTGCCGATTCTGGGTTTGATGCTAAAAGAGGTATTTTGCTTTCGTTTGCTATTTTTACTAGCGCTTCATAGGCAGAAACCACATTGTTATCCGTCGTGGTATAAAACATATCAACTTCACCTTTTAAACTTCTTGCGGCAGTTGATATATCCGAAGTGCGTTGAGCTGGGGCAGCTATTATTTTCATACCTCGTTTTTCTAACTCAACTTGTAATTGTTTTAGTATAATTGTTGAATTTATTTCACTTGGGCTATAAACATAACCAATATTTTTAGCATCAGGTTTAATTTTTAGCATCATATCAATTTGAGCATCTAATGATAACGCATCAGACACCCCAGTTACGTTGGTTTTTGATGCATTCCAACTAGGAATTAATTTTGCTGCTACAGGATCGGTAACGGCAGTGAAAACAATTGGAATTTGTTTGGTTGTCGCAACTAATGCTTGTGAACTTGGTGTCGCAATGCCAACAATAACATCAGGTTTGTTAGCTACAAATTGTTTAGCGATTTGCGCTGCATTAGCGCTACTACCTTGTGCACTTGCAAAGTGTAATTTTAAATTTTCGCCAGCAATATAACCGCTATCTTTTAGTTCATCCTCAACACCTCGACGAACATTATCTAATGCTGGATGTTCAACAATTGCGGTAATAGCCACAAATTTTTGCTCAGATTTAGGATCTGCTGAAGAGTTAAATACTGCCAATGATAAGCTAAGTAGCATAAAAAATTTTATAATAGAATTACGCATATGGCACTCCTGTAATATTTTTTTTACAACTAAGATAAATTCCAAGCTACTATAAAGCAAATTTAGATAATTTTCTAGAGTTAAAAAATAGCTGTAAATGTAAACATTTTTTTACATTAAATGTTGATTGATGAAACTAAAGTACACTTTGTTGTGTGGATAAAATTTTGTTATTTTATTAGCCCAAGGCTGTCGGTAATATTATTGACCTTAAATTAATTATGTATAACCTAGCTCTTTGCCCACCGAAATGAGCAAAGTTTTGTTGGTTACAATAGATTGGAATTAATTATTAGTCTATGACTTTGTAAGCGGATTGGATAACTTCAGGAGACAATGTTACACCTTGTTTTTTAGCAGCACCAATATTGATGGCAAGACGTAATGATTGTCCTATTTCTGGAGCAATGTTACCTGCTTTTTCACCCTGTAAGATTCGAACAACAAGTTTGCCTGATTGGCGTCCCACATCATAGTAACTCATGCCATATGCGGCAACAGCGCCTCGTTCAATTGCATCAGGGAAAGAGGCTAACAGCGGGATTTTATTTTCATTAGCAAATTTTACTAATGACTCATAAGCTGAAACAACATTGTTATCGGTTGTTGTGTAGATTAAATCAACTTTTCCTTTTAATGTATTGACGGCAGTTGAGATATCAGCGGTTCGCTGAGCAGGTACCGCAACTAATTTGATATTTTGTTGCGATAAAAGTGCTTGTAGGTTTTTTAATACCACAGTTGAGTTAATTTCACTTGGGCTATAAATGTATCCTACAGATTTAACATTGGGTACGATTTTTTTTATAAAGTCGATTTGTGGCCCTATTTCTTGATAATCTGAAACGCCAGTGATGTTTGTACCTGTAGGTTGCCAATCTTTAATTAACTTGGCTGCAATTGGATCTGTAATACCGGCAAAGACCACCGGGATCTGTCTGGTGGCAGCCGCAGTTGCTTGAGCACTCGGTGTTGCAATTGCGACAATAACATCAGGTTTTGCTGCGACAAATTGTCTGGCAATTTGTGCAGCAGTTGCGCTGCTGCCTTGTGCGCTTTTGTATTGAACCGTTAAATTTTCGTTTAACTTATAGCCATTGTCTGTTAATTCATCTTTAACACCATCACGGATTTGGTCTAAAGATGGATGTTCTACAATCGCGGTAATAGCGACATTTTTTATTGTATCTGCAAAACTAAAAAAAGGCGTAACTAAAAGAATTATCAGCGATAACAAAAAGCGTTTCATAATAAGAACTCACAAACTAGTACAATGGTGCCAGTTTAACTTTATCAAGCTAAAAAGTGAAGTTGTATTTTATTAATAAATGAGCTTATCAACGATAATATTGTAACAATAAACCATTCACCCAGCCGTTTTGCCGCTATTTTTATATTCATTAAGAAATCTTAATTTTTAGTTTTTTGTGTATTAATCTTGCTTTTGAGCAAATATAAACGGATTAACGCCACTTTTAGCAAAACCTTCTTCTTCTGTTTTTATATCTAAAATCAATGAGGCAATATCATCAGCGATGACTTCAATATGGGGATCTTTATCTTGATCAAATATTTTTAAATAACTATGGCAAGTGTCACAACACTCCGTTTTAGTTGCTGCAAGTTCCTGTTCTAGTGACAGATATTGTATATCCTTCATATTATCGCAACAGGTGCACTTAATTCTAGGTACGTACCATTCACTTTCACATAAACTACAATGTAAATAGCGTAAACCACTGTGGCTACCTAATTGAATAACACTGGCTGAGGGCATGCTTTTGCAAACTGGGCACAACCAAAGTTTGTCTATATTTTCTGCGATGGCTTTGCCTTTGATTTGACTGGCCAGTTGGCAGTAGTAAACCGATAAAGCTGACCAAATAAAAATTGTTTCATCGCCATTAACTTGATCAAATTCACCTGTAAGTAAATGTATTGCTTTATTTTGCAACGCTTGAGAGCTATTTTTTTTTAGTTGCTCGATGACTAAAGTAATTTGCTCTGTTGTGTTGGCACATGAGTCCAACAATGATGCTAAGTAATCTTGCCACGTATTTGTAAGTGGTAAATTATCTAGGCTTAGCGGGGGACGCTCACTATTTAATAAACATGCTACATCAATATCTATAGGTTTTTGCTTGATTAAATCGGCTTGTTGTTCAACAATTTTTGCACAAAAGTTTAAATAATCGCTAATTGGGCTATTGTTTGCAAGGCTTTTCAAACGCTCGACTCGATGCGTATAAAGTGTTTTAGGTGATGGATATAAAAGTAATGGAATTTGCCGAATAACGGAGCTACTTGCTTGTTGTTCAAGTTGATCTTGAGGAATGATTTTTATATTCATTATAAATGCTCATTGATTGTGATTTTCGATTGTCATTGGTTTTTTGCTTTTAAAATAATACCGCTGATAGTAACTATCAGCGGTAAATACAATTAGAGATAGAGAGTGTTATCATGCTGGTTTATGTTTAACATCCGCTGATTCTACTTCAGACTTTGCTTTTGTATTGAGTTCATTTTGATAAATTTTATCCATTTCTTCTTCATACCAAGCCGAATGATTTTTGCGAGCCCAAGCTCGTGATACATAGCCTGTTATCATTCCTTTAATAGATCCTTTAACCCAAATTGCCATATAAGCATGACCAATAGCAAGTAAAATTAAGCCAATAGCAGCAAGCGAGTGAAAGAATATCGCAATACGCACAACTGGTATTGGAAAATAATCAGAAAAGTATCGTCGCCACATGATCATTCCAGTTACAAACAAGACCAAAATTAAGCTCATAATGCACCAGAATAAAAATTTCTGACCGACATTATATTTACCAATGGGAATACCTTCTTCTTTACCCATAATCACTTTTTTAAAGTTTTTTATCCATAACAGATCTTGTTTATTTGGAATATTATGATGAGCAAGTTTTAAAAACATAAACATCAGCAGTACAAAGACAATACAACCAATAATGGGATGTAATGCTCTGACTAACTGTGGAGTGCCGAGCACCAACCCAAATAATTTAATGGATGGGAAAAACAAGGATAGCCCCGATAGTGCCGTTAAAATGAAAAGGCAAACCATGCACCAATGACAGAAGCGAACAAGAAGAGGGGTTCTTAATATCATGTTTTGCTTATTCATGATGATTCTCCTGTTGTGACAATGGGGAACTATGTTTACGCCGAAAAATGGGTAAACCTAGGCGTTTTCGAGCTTGGTTATCGGCTTCTTTTTCTTGTTCAATGTCTTGTTCATCTACCTCAATTGCGCCCACTCCCATATAATGGAATAGTAAGCCGCCAAATGTTGCAATAAATGCTGCCGCCGATAGCGGTTTCCAAATACCTTTCCAGAATTTAACCACTTCGCTAATTTGCGGATCTTTAGGTAAGCCATGATAAAGTTCAGGTTGATCTGCATGGTGTAAAACATACATAACGTGAGTTCCGCCTACGCCTTGTGGATCATAAAGCCCAGCCTGTGCAAATCCCCGTTTTTTCAAGTCTATAATTCGATTCTCTGCATGGCGAATCATATCTTGTTTTGTACCAAAATGAATGGCGCCAGTTGGGCATGTTTTTACACAAGCAGGTTCTTGCCCAACTGCCACACGGTCTACGCATAAAGTACATTTATATGAATGATTATCTTCTTTACTAATTCGGGGAATATTAAATGGGCAACCTGCGACACAATAACCACAACCTATACAATGTTCAGATTGAAAATCCACAATACCATTAGCATATTGAATAATAGCACCTTCTGATGGGCAAGCTTTTAAGCACCCAGGATCAGAACAGTGCATACAGCCATCTTTGCGAATAAGCCATTCAAATTTGCCGTTAACTTCAACTTCTGAATATCGCATGACAGTCCATGCTTTGGGTTCTAAATCTGCAGGATTGTCATAAACACCAACGGTATTACCAACTTCAGCTCGAAGATCGTTCCATTCGCTACAAGCTACTTGGCAAGCTTTACAGCCAATGCACGTTGTCACATCAATTAATTTAGCTACTTCTTGTTGATAATCGCGAGCCCGTGGCGCTGGAGTTAATGTATTGGTTGCAGAGCGGCGAATAATATCTTGAGTTTGTAATGACATAATATAGTTTTCCTCCCTTATGCCGCTGTGGTGACTTTTTCGATATTGACTAAAAATGATTTATATTCTGGTGTTTGTGAATTCGCATCACCTAAATGTGGTGTTAATTCATTAACCAAAAATCCTTTCTTTGTCTGACCAGTGAATCCCCAAACAATTGGAATTCCAATGGTTTCGATTTGTTTACCATCAACAGTTAATGTCGGGAGTCGTTTAGTGACAACGGCTTTCGCTTTGATATAACCTCGGTATGACGTCACTTTTACGGTATCACCTACCTTTATGCCTTTTTTATTTGCAAGATTTTCACTTAGTTCAACAAATTGCTCGGGCTGAGTAATTGAAGCCAGCCTTGCATGTTGCGTCCAAAAATGAAAATGCTCAGTAATGCTGTACGTCGTGCCCACGTAAGGGAATTGGCTAGCCTTTCCTAAGCGTTCCAAATCTTCTTTAAATGCACGTGCTACAGGGCTACTTACTTGATTTGGATGTAATGGGTTATTAGTAATAGGTGTTTCAAACGGTTCATAATGTTCTGGGAATGGGCCATCGACTAATCGGTTTAAGCAAAACAATCCACCTAAACCATCGTTATTCATAATAAAAGCGCCTGCCCCTGCATTTGGTGATAATGTTGCAGTAAAATCAGGCACATCATTACCAACCCAGCTTGAGCCATTCCATTTTACTAAAACTCGTTTAGGATCCCACGGCTTACCGTTTTCATCTGCTGAAGCGCGATTATAAAGTACGCGTCGATTCATCGGCCATGACCAAGCCCAACCTGCATGAATACCTTTACCTGATGGATCACTTGGATCGCGTCGTGCCATTTGGTTGCCTTGCTCAGTCCAAGAGCCACAGAATATCCAAATGCCTGATGATGTTGTACCATCTGCTTTTAATTGTGAAAAGCCACTGAGTAGCTGTCCTTTTTTAAGAATCACATTGCCATTGGCATCAGTGATATCAGCCAGCGCACGCCCATTGTAATCTTTGGCTAATTCTTCAGCCGCTGGCCCTTGAGGATCTTCATAGTCCCAAACTAAGTTATCAATTGGATCGTGATAGGCTCCCCCTTCTTGAGCATATAGTTCTTTAATTCTTAAAAAGATACGAGCAATAATTTCAGGATCATATAAAGATTCATAAGGTGGGCGAGCTGCTGCCCAATGCCACTGTAGCCAGCGAGAAGAGTTCACTATTGTTCCGTTTTCCTCAGCAAAACAGTTTGACGGCAATCTAAAGACTTCTGTTTGAATTTTGCTAGAGTCAACATCATTGGATTCACCATGGTTTTTCCAAAACTCAGCCGTTTCTGTTGGCATTGGGTCAATGCTAACTAAAAATTTTAAATTAGATAAGCCGTCACGGATGCTATTTTTATCTGGTAGCGCAGCAAGAGGATTAAAACCTTGGCAGATAAAGCCATTAGCCTGACCATCACGCATCATTTTACTGAATCTTAAGATATCATAGGTTTTATCCCATTTGGGTAACCAATCAAATCCCCAATCATTATCTATAGTCGCTTTATCACCATACATCGACTTCATAAAACTGACAAAGAATTTTGGGTAATTTCCCCAAAAATTGACTTCACTTGGACCAAGTGGTTTTGGTGTTTTTTCTTCCAAATACTGAGTAAGTGAAACTTGAGAATCTTTTGGCAAATCAAGATAGGCTGGTAAACGATTGGATAACAAGCCGACATCGGTTAATCCTTGAATATTTGAATGCCCGCGTAGCGCATTAATTCCCCCCCCCATGACACCTATATTGCCTAAGATCAGTTGGATCATCGCCGCTGTGCGGATGATTTGTGTACCATAAGTATGCTGCGTCCAACCTAATGCATATAAAAAGGTTGCGGCTCTATCATGGGTTTTTGTGCTAGCGAGTGAACGGCAAACATGTAAAAACCCTTCAATTGGGCTACCAGTGACCTTATTTACCATTTCAGGGGTATAACGGCTAACATGCTGTTTTAATAGATTCCAAACGCAACGAGGGTGGCTTAGTGTTTTATCCCGAAGGGCATAACCATTTTCATCTTTTTGATATGCCCAACTGCTTTGATCATATTGGCGGTTAGTTGCATCATAGCCACTAAATAAACCGCTATTTGCGTCAAAATTAAAATCATCACACACAATTAAGCTAGCATTACTGTGTGTGACTAAATAGTCGAAATTAACTTCATTATTAGTAATAAGATAATTAATAATACCGAGCAAAAATGCAATGTCAGAGCCCGCACGAATGGGGACATAATGATCTGCAACCGAAGCGGTTCGATGAAAACGCGGATCAATTGCAATTAATTCTGCACCATTATTAATTTTTGCCTCTATTGCCCATTTAAAACCAACAGGATGAGCTTCTGCAGCATTTCCTCCCATCACCATAACAACGTTAGCATTTTTGATATCATTCCAGTTGTTGGTCATAGCGCCACGACCAAAGGTGGCAGCTAAACTTGATACAGAAGGACCATGACAAACCCTAGCTTGGGTTTCAAGGCTTAACATACCTAAAGCGCGAGCAACTTTAAATGCTAACCAACCCGTTTCGTTACTAGCCGCTGATGTAACAAGCCAGCCTGTGGTTGTCCAGCGATTTACTGTGGTGCCATTCTCATTTTTTTCAATAAAGTTTTTATCTCGGTCTTCTTTCATTAAACGAGCGATGCGGTCAATCGCTTCATCCCAACTAATGCGTTGCCATTTATCTGAGCCTGAAGCTCGATATTCTGGGTATTTAACACGTTGTTCGCTTTTTATAAAATCAAGTACACCTGCCCCTTTCGGACAAAGTGATCCTCGGCTTACCGGATGATCGGGATCGCCCTCTACGTGAAAAATAGATGATTCAGCATTTTTTGCACCATCTCCACGACTATAAAGTAACATTCCGCATCCAACAGAACAATAGGTACAGTTATTACGGGTTTCTTTTGATTTGAGTAATTTAAATTGGCGAGTTTGTGCGAGCGCCACATTTGGAGCGAGTCCTAATGTGGCGACGGTTGTTCCTGCCATACCACCAGCACAGATCTTAAAGAACTGTCTACGGTTAAATAGCATATGGACTCCTTAGAAAACTGACATTACATTATTTATTATATTTTTAAAGCTATAAACTTTCCTATTTATATCAATAATAATCGTTTCTTATGCAGAAATAAAGGAAAATGCTAGTATGAATTACCAAAGTTTGACATATGTCAAAAAATAAGATCATGTTCGTTTTAATTGCCGAAAAGATGAAAAGGAAATCATATTGATATAAAGAAGTTGTAGGTAAAATATACACCTTAATTTAACAAGTTTTCGATTTGATTATGACAAGTTAAAAATATTAACTAAATGGTTTAGCAAGCTCTTTCTTTCGTGCATTCTTATCTGATAATAGGCACTTTAGCAGTGTTTTAAGTGGACATAGTTAAGTCACAGCATCTAATTAGTAATGCATATTAGATTATTGCTTATTAATATTAAAAATAAGAATAAGGTTTGGCAATTTTGCGCTTTTTAGGCTTTTTCTTTTTTTGTGGCTTAAGCTGCCAGCTGGAATTATCCGCTACGTAAATTTCATTTAGCTTTAAATCATAGGGGATGTCTTTTAGCGTGTCGGCAATTTCGTCATAAGGCGAGGGTAACGTAAAATATAAGCCATAATCGTTATCAACAATCAGTGTGCCATATACAATCTTCTGAAATTTGCTCAAAGAGCATAGCTCTTCCATGGTAATACCAGCATATAATTCATTTTTATATTGATTTTGGTATTTACCTAGGTAGTTTTGGTTGCATCCTATGCCAATGATATCGCCATCAAATGTGGTTGTTAGCGTCAATGTATCATCATTTAATGAATAGAAACTCTGTCTAGTCATCTCACCCATTGAAAAATGAAGCTCGTGTTCTTGGTAGTTAACATCAAAATATTGATACATTTCATCGAGATAAGAAAGAATGTTATCACCAATTTGAATATTAGCCATTGATTTATAACTAATAATATCAGCAGTAAAATCAATCATTGATTACCATCCTGAAGTTTGCACATTGCTGTCTCATTTTTGCTATCAGTTTGATTGCTTATCGACATAATTATCAAAACCAGCCAGATAAATTGTATATTGTACAGTTTGCCTCAATTTATGTCATTCATGATAAAATTTGTTGATAGTGCTGTAGAGATGAGTGGATAATAATCTAAGTATGACTAATCGCTAGTAACACGTAATAGTTTGGCATTTTTCTGACGCAGTTTAGTGATGAGCTGTTGTAATTCATCTTGAAAATCATCGATTTGTTGGGTGATTTGCATCAAATCTGCTATTAATGTTGTTAGCTCGTTGCTATTAAAAACGGCATCAGTTTTGTAATAATCACTGATTTTTTTTAATTGTTTAAAGCTACGCCAATTTGTTGATTTGCTAAATATTTTACTATGTAGATCTTCGTTCATAGCAAATTGTACCTGCCGTTGATTATCAAAGTGGATAATAAAATCTAATCCCATTAGTTTAAATACCTTATTGAGCTGGTCATGTAAGTGATTATTTTATGCGTTTATAAGATGATTTGTTGTGTGATTAATCTGATTTTATCATAATAGTCAGATATATCATTGGCGGTTAGTTCATCGCCATAATTGCTGATATGAAATTAATCATGTTCAGCATGATGGCAATAAAATGAAAATAGTGTATATTCAAAAATCAGTAAAATGCCTTTTACTACCTCGTTATAATTATTCGTTTTTCCTAACTGTTGATAGGCTTTTGCTAAGGCTTGGCAATTATTTAATAGTTGATTAAATGTTGATTTATCAAAAAAACTTAGTTCATGCAATTGATACAAAAATGATTGTTCATCTTCTGCTTGGGCTTGATGGATTATGGCGTTTTCCAATTGAGTGATGTTTTGTATATGGCTCATTTTCTATTGGCTTTTCTATTTATTGTTTATCTACCTTCACTTATAGTTTACTTATAGATGATACTCTAAAGTTTAATCCCAAATTATGCAGTTTTAAATTATCAAATAATAGTAGCTAATCATATACTTTAATAAAATTTTTTTAGTCTTCATTATTGGGTAATGTCCATTTATATCAGTCAGCCTTTAGTGAAAGTTGTTAAGTTACTTAAATCATTTTCGTTGGTTAAGCTATTTAGTTGCTTTGGGTCAGCAAGCTAATATGTGATGTAATACATGACAATAATTCTATGAAAATTTTGTCGAAGATTGCCAGCTCAAAATCATCTAGATCGTTTTGGTATTTCATTACATTATCGATACCATAATTTGAATAAACGGTGCAAGTGGCATGTATTATACCCTCTGTGATTTGAATATTGATGATATCGTTATCAAATAGCTCAATGCCGTTAATTGATAATTTGAAGCGAAGATAAATTCGGTGTTTTAAGATATCAATATGTACATAGCTAGCCATATTATGTACTGTAAATTGATCAGCAATATTGGTTTGTAATAAAATGCCTAATTGATTAAATTGAGTTGATAAATGTGATATCAATTCGATCACTTTTTTATTAGAAGACATCACCATGCTTAAATGCTATAACATAATTTATGTGCTAGTACTATTTGTGTTAAACAAGCATATTGTGTAAAAAACATAAGCCATTTATGTTTAATCAGCATATTGTAAAAAAGCGTCATTTTCAATATAGAAAATAAAAGAGTTAAATAAATCTTCTAATGTTGGATTACCTAATTCATTGTTAGCAACTTCAATAATATCTTCAATATCGGCTTTTTCTAGCGTTGGGATCCAGTCTTCTTCTATTGCTTTTTGGGAAAGACCTGAATCAAAATTATTTAACGCATCATCATCCAAAAACCGACCTTGTGTATCAAGTGTCCAAGAGGAGTGATCAGCAGGAAGATAAAAAAAATGATTTGGCATATCCTTTATGTTAGAAAGCACATCACGTATAGCGATAAAATCCATAAATTCCTCTTAAATAACTTGCATGAGATCGTTGCATTTGTAATAAGCGTTTGTAATAAATATACATTAGTTTAATGCAACTTGAGGTAAGTGTCATTATGGCTAAATAAATAATTTATCCATTTAATCACCATCGGCAAGAATTATTTCATCTTCACTGGATGCTTGCTTAAATAGCAAAACGAGTTTTTGGATCTCGCTGTCATTATGCTGATGTAACAAATTGATTAATATTTTTTGATGGTCTGGGTAGATTCTTGTTTGACCATAAGGATCAATCATAATGCCAGTTTTTTGTCTTAAATAAGTAAAAGCGTGATCAAGCAATTGGACTTTTTTATCGTTTAAAACCAGAGATGATTTACTGCCATCTTGATCCGATAAATAGGAAAAATCTAACATCTTTTATATTTCCTAGCCTAGATAACGTGTTGATTAATCTAAATTACATAAATCAATAATATATTGAGGCACATTTTTACGATAACAAATGCTTTTTTTTAAACCCATAGAGCCTTGCTTTGCACATTTTAGCAGATCATCATCACGAATAATAAAAGTACTATCTTCAAGAAAAATATCAATGACAGCTTCGGCAAATGAATTTGGAATATAGTTTAGAGCAAGATTAAAAATACGGTTTTTAGCTTCATTATTTTCTAATAATGATTCAATGATAACTGATGCATTTTGCTGCCATTTGTTAGCCAACAAGATAAAATCTTGCTCATTGATTGTTTCTTGAAGAATGATGTTAACTACCATGTTATAGCCTTTAGCTTACAATGAACAAATAATATTGCACTTCATTAAAGTTATCTCCGAATTAGCGTATTTTTGAATTATTTGATTAATGGGTTTATATCATCGATAGTTTGCATTACTCTAGTTGTAATTAAAGGCTTAAGTGTTTTGTTCATCGTTTCAATTTTAGCTAAGTTTGAGCCATTTTTATCATCTAAATAACCTTGCTCTCTTAGTGATGCAACTAATGTGGAAAATACGCCTTTATCAAAGAATTCAGGGGCATTAATACCATGTAAAATGGATAATCGTTCGGCAATGAGTCGAGCCTCTTTTTCTAGTGTTGCACGGCTAATTGTTGGATCTTTTTGCAATAAAGAAAATGCAATAGCATAACGTTGCAATGTATCTTTAGATGATGAAGCAATTAATTGTAATTCCGACATTTTTAAGTAGTTTAGTGTTAATTTATCTGGCGAATAACAAATTAGGTTTAATTCGGCATAGATTTTAATAATTTTATCTACATATTCAGTGAGTTGTTCATCATTGTGATAAACAAATAGCTCTGATTTGATTAACGGAAAAAGTCGTTTTACTTGTTCTAAAACTTCATCCGATGAAATCCGGTTATGTTTGAGTAAAATTCTGGCCACAATAGCTGGAATAATCAGTAAATGCTGAATATTATTACGATAATAAGTCATTAAAACCGCTTGTTCGTTAGTTAAACCAACAATTTCGCCAGCTTCGTCTGTGGTAATAACAAATTTTCCCATTTCTTTGGCATGCTCAAACAATTCTTCTGGCGTTTGTTCTGGAATGGTTATCAACTCTGAATAAGGAATATTTTTTAATAATTTTAACAAATAATCAATCAGTTCAATTAATCTAACTTTCGTTAATGCACGTTGATCTGCCGCTAATAATATTGAACAGCATAAGTTCATTGCATTGATTGCAGCTGAAGAGTTGATGTGCTCCATAATTTGTTTGGCAAGTAAATTGGTTGTTGGTGTTAACCATTGCGGGCGTTGAGCACCAGTCGGCTCGATTGCATCTCGCCATTCTGGAACTTGTTGGTTCAAAAATTGATTTAACGGTATTGGTTGACCAAAATTCACATAGCCAAATCCCAATTTTTTTAATTTTAAAAATGCTTTTAGAGTACGCCACAAGCTTTCTTTTTCTTTCTTTGCTCCTCGTAGCTCATTGGCATAGGTAGCGACTTCTAACACATGCTCATAACCAATATAAACAGGAACAACGGTAATCGGTCTTGCATCACCACGTAATAATGTTTGAATTGTCATCATTAACATACCTGTTTTAGGATCGAGTAATCTACCTGTACGAGATCGCCCACCTTCAACAAAATATTCAACAGCATAACCACGGATAAAAAGTTCCGCTAAATATTCTCGAAAAACAGATGTATAAAGTTTGTTACCTCGGAATGAACGGCGAATAAAAAATGCGCCCAATCGCCTAAAAATAGGTCCTGCTGGCCAAAAGTTCAAATTAATGCCAGCAGCAATATGAGGAGGAACTAATCCTTGTCGATAAAGCACATAAGAGAGTAATAGGTAATCCATATGGCTGCGGTGGCAAGGAGCATAGACAATTTCATGCCCATTTTGGGCAAGCTCTCGAACAGGATCGGCATTAGTGACTTTAAGACCTTGATAAAGCCTATTCCACGCCCAGGTCAGCACAAAATCGGTTATTCGTAGCATACGATAAGAAAAATTAGCGGCAATTTCATTTAAAATCGCTAATGCGTTTTTCTTTGCTTTATCAAGGTCAATATTTTTACTTTTTGCTTCTTCTTGTATTGCTTCGCTAATTACTTGCTTTTTTAGTAAGTTATTTAGCATCGCTTGACGAACAGGAAGCTTAGGTCCGATTGATGCCATACGTTGTTTGGCGAAATGGATGCGTGCAACGCGTGCTAGTTTATGCGCTAAAATAGGAAGATCTTGCTGTTTATCAACATGAATATCTTTAAATGAAACTGTACGAGAAAATCGAGTATAACAATCTCTGCCTGACGTGATGATTTTTAAAAATTTGCTAGTTGCGCCAAGTACCTGTAATGATAGTTTTTTCTTCCCTTCGATATCAGGCTTGCGACCAAACATAACCGAAACAGGTAACATTTGGACATCAAGATCATGATTTTGTTGATGTGCTGAAATATAATCTCTTAAAATTTCAATTGCTTTATTTTTTTGTTGGTTGGATGCAAAAATACCAGGACCTTTATCAATATAGATGTAAGCGGGAATGTTTTTACCATTGATATCTAAGCCTGCTAATGGATCAGGTAAATTATATCGCAAACAAAGCGATCGCAACACCATCAAATCAATTTGAGAGTTATAAGGTAAGACATATAAAATTGGTTTATCGGTATCAAGGTCTAGTTCTATTATTGGATCGGTAGGAACAGGTTTACTTTTCACAAAAAGTTTCACCAAGATTTGGATAAGAAAAAAATAAGCTTTAGCCCACCAAGAAAACATAAAAAATAAACCTCATACCTTTGTGTTATTGATATACTTAACTGACCTTAATTGTTTACCCATCAACCCACCACAAGCAAGTATTTTGCTTGTAAACAGACATAGTACTCTTTTTGGGCATTGAGATAAGCAATGAATTAAGTATATACTGTTATCGTTTAATCGTTAGCAAATTTGCACAACCTTTAGACTATATGATTTAAAATCCACTAAAAGATAAGATGATAACGATATAGTAACATGATAGTCATATTATATCGGTTTAATGCTATCAACGCCACGAATGTAACAGGCTTTTATTTCCAATGCTGATTTTATAAGTAATTTTTTATCTTTGATTTTTTTCTCAAGTTACTGAGTATAGCCTATCTAATTTATAAAAAAGATGATTATTTTTGTAACACTCTTTTATTTTTTGTAAAAAAGATTATCTTATTAAGCATCCCAAACAATTCCCCATAAGTCTATTAAACACGATGAAATTATATAGTCTTTCTCGCACCAAAATTAGCATTGCATTTATATCAGCATGTATAACGACCCCTTATAATACAACCCGTTTTATCAAGGATTTGATTGCTGGAATTACGGTTGGTATTATTGCTATCCCCTTAGCAATGGCATTAGCAATTGCAAGTGGCGTGCCACCACAGCATGGGCTATATACCGCAATTATAGCAGGCTTTATTATTGCATTAACGGGTGGTTCTCGCTTTAGTGTTTCTGGCCCTACTGCCGCATTTGTCGTTATTTTGTACCCCGTATCATTACAATATGGATTATCAGGATTACTCATTGCAACACTACTATCTGGCATATTTCTTATATTAATGGGAATAATTCGCTTAGGTAGATTAATCGAATATATACCATTACCTGTTGTATTAGGCTTCACATCAGGTATTGCTATTACGATAGCAACTATGCAAATTAAAGATTTTTTTGGCTTGCAGCTCGAACATATGCCAGAAAGTTATATTAGTAAAGTGATTGAGCTAACTAAAGCACTACCTACCATCAATATAGCAGACACCTTAGTCGGAGCTGTAACACTAATAGTATTAATTATGTGGCCAAGGCTTAAATTAAGAATATCTGGCCACTTACCTGCACTCGTTGCCGGTATTATAGTCATGTTTATTTTTAATCAATTTGGCTATCAAATTGAAACAATTGGTTCACGTTTTACCTATACATTAGCCGATAATACCCTAGGGCATGGTATACCCTCTGTACTACCAGAATTTGCTTTACCTTGGCAACATACTGATTTTAAATGGGATTGGTTAACACTCAGCGCTTTATTACCGATTTCGCTTACCATGGCCATGTTGTGCGCTATAGAATCGTTATTGTGTGCAGTAGTATTAGATGAAATGACGCATACCAAACATCATTCAAATAGTGAACTCATTGGCCAAGGGTTAGGTAATATTATTGCGCCGTTTTTTGGTGGAATTTCAGCAACTGCTGCTATCGCACGGTCGGCAGCTAATGTCAAAGCGGGGGCAACTTCACCTATTGCTGCGGTGTTACATGCCTTGGTTGTTTTACTGGCGCTTATCTGTTTTGCGCCAGCATTATCATTTATTCCGCTTTCGGCTATGTCTGCGCTATTACTTATCGTGGCATGGAATATGAGTGCGGTTCAACGCGTTATTTATATTATCAAATGTGCACCTAAAGACGATATTTTAATTATGTTGCTTTGTATGTCACTAACAGTACTATTTGATATGGTGATAGCTATTACATTGGGAATCGTGCTTGCATCAATTCTATTTATGCGCAGAATAGCCCGAATGACGCGTTTAGTTGAACTTAATCGCAGTAATGACAAAACCTTAGTACTTCGTATTAATGGACCGCTGTTTTTTGCTGCTGCTGAGCGTACCTTTTTAGAAATTTATCAAAAAATTAATGGATATCAACACATAATACTACAATGGGATGCGGTACCCATACTTGATGCTGGTGGGCTTAATGCTTTAATACATTTTATTGATGAGTTACCTGAAAATGTTGATTTATCAATCTGTGAGTTACAATTTCAGCCATTAAAAACATTAGCTAGAGCTAAAATTGTTCCTATTTCTAACAAACTCATGTTCTATTCAACATTAGACGAAGCACTGAAAGATAAAGATTAATTGTAAATTTAGTTTTATTATATTGTCTAATTTATATGCACAGTAATTGTTTTGATAAAACAATTACTGTGCAATGAATTGTATCACAGCCTTTCTTTTCACTGATTAATCACTTGTGACAAAACCACCTGTCTTAAAAGTGATTTTAATTTCAAACCCAAATTTAACTTATAAAATAGGAAAGTAATATGATATCTAACCAAAATAATTTATACGGTCTTAAACAAAAATCAAACTGGTTTATTTTAGTGGGTGTTATTTTAATTATATTAGGAGGCTTCGCATTAGGTTATCAGTTCATTGCAACTGTTTTTTCGGTCTATGTTATTGGTTCATTAATTTTGATCGCGGGTATTATCCAAGCACTACATTCATTTCAGGTTAAAAGTTTCGGTCAATCTGCACTATGGGCTGTAATGGGGGTACTATATATTTTTATTGGTTTAATGTCATTTTTCCAACCTGTTACCGTTTCGTCCGCTTTAACCTTAGTGGTTTCCTTTTTGTTAATTATGAGTGGTTTTACGCAAATATTTGCTGCTATGAATAACCGTGATTTACCTCGTTGGGGGTGGATACTCACATCCGGTATTATCACCCTCATTTTAGGATTTATGATTATCACTGGTTGGCCATACGACAGTCTTTACGTTTTAGGTATGTTTTTAGGTATTGATCTTATTTTTCAAGGTTGGGCATATGTCGCTATTGGTTTTGCTTTAAAGGCCATCAATAGTAAATAGGTTCGTTCACTGCTCACAATCAAGCTATTTGCCATTAGCGGTGGCCACTGATTGTGAGCAGATCAATGTTTAATGTCGTTTAGGTTTTCAGTTTTTTAATTTTAGGTTAAGGCATTAATTTTTATTTAAAATAGTTAAATATTTAGAGCATTACATGCAAAAACAGTCTTTTATGACAACCTTTTCATATTTTAAGCCGGCAATTTACTTTAGGTATTGGCGCATTCCCATACAAAATAGCTACAACAATCATTTTCAGTAGGTATACAAATTACGGATATACAAATTGTATGCATACTACTTTTAAAAATCATTCAGAAAAGCCATTGATTTTATTGGAGTTTTTTAGTCTAGCTAGTCTACACTGTTACAACCTAGTAACTCACTCATTTATAACCAACTGATTTTTTAAATTATATTTAGTTTTTTTGCATATCTTAATGCCAGCAAAAGCGTTGCTATTGTAAAAAATAGCTAATTATTTATAGTTTTTGTTGGTTTTCGCTTTTACTTCTTGCATTGTTTGTAAAATTCGATGATAGTTGGCAAGCCTGGATGGTGCAATATTACCATCTTGCACGGCTTTTTGTAGCAAACAACCTGGCGTATCAAAGTGATTACAATCACGAAACTGACAACCGCCAAGATAGTTATCAAATTCTTTAAAGCCACTTATCACTTGTTCAGGCTCTAGATGCCATAAGCCAAATTCACGTATTCCTGGTGAATCAATAATATCGCCACCATTGGGTAAATGATAGAGCCTTGACGAGGTTGTTGTATGTTGCCCAAGACCAGATATTTCTGAAATACCGCCAGTCATCGCCAATTGTGATTGATGAGGTAATAGCAAATTTATAATGCTTGATTTACCCACACCAGATTGACCAACTAAAATTGAAACCTTACCTTGCAAGATATCTTGTAATACTGCAATACCTTGTTGATGCTGGCATGAAACATACAACACTTGATAACCAATATGAGTATAAATCGCCAATTTTTTTTCAACCTCAGCACGTTGCTGATCATTGAGTAAATCAATTTTGTTTAAAACAATAATGGGTTGTATATCAGTACTTTCACAAGCGACTAAATAGCGATCGATAATATTAAGTGATAACTCTGGCAAAACAGCGGAAATAATCACGATTTGATCAACATTAGCTGCAACAGGTTTTACCCCATCATAAAAATCAGGTCGAACAAGTTCAGAATGCCTAGGGTGAACGGCTTCAATAATACCGTTGGTGTTTGGCTCTAAACTTTCACGCCACACCACTTTATCACCAGTCACTAACGAAGGTAACGTACGTCGAATACTACACCGATAAATAAGCCCACCACTATCTTCAACATCAGCCGATTTACCATAACGGCTTACCACCACACCATCACGAGGTGATGAAAAACTTGCTAGGTTTTCATCTTGCCTTATGGCTAATCGTTGTTGATGTTTTGCCGCCACACGTCTTTTTTGATTATTGGAAAGTCGATTTTTTGCCATAGTACTCATTTTTTGCTAAAACAGATTGTCAGTTATGCTACACTACTGCGTATCAAAAAGAAAATTTCTATCAAAAATTATGAACAACCAACCACAAATTAACAGTAGTCATCTTATTTGGATCGATCTTGAAATGACGGGGCTTAATCCAATAACCGATCGTATTATTGAAATTGCAACTATTGTGACTGATTCTAACTTAACTATTCTTGCTGAAGGACCTGTAATTGCGGTTCATCAATCTGATGAGCAATTAGCATTGATGGATGAGTGGAACCAAAACACCCACGGTAAATCAGGATTAATTGAACGTGTTCGAAAAAGCACTATCACTGAACAGCAAGCCGAACAGCAGACTATCGAATTTTTAAAACAGTGGGTACCTGAAAACTGCTCACCTATTTGCGGTAATACCATTGGTCAAGATCGCCGTTTTTTATTCAACTACATGCCTAATTTAGAAAGCTATTTTCATTATCGCTATTTAGATGTCAGTACCATCAAAGAATTAGCCAAACGTTGGAAGCCTGAAATATTAAAAGGAATTAGCAAACAGAGCTCACACCAAGCGCTTGATGATATTCGTGATTCAATTGCCGAGCTGGCTTATTATCGTCAGCACTTTTTTGATCTATCAAGATAATTGATTGATATGCAAATTTTATATACCGTTTTATTATATTTGATTCAGCCCTTAGTGTGGCTAAGGTTACTTTGGCGCAGTCGTAAAGCTCCGGCTTATCGAAAGCGGTGGCGTGAGCGCTATGGTTTTTGTAAAAATAAAGTGAAAGCTAATAGTATTTTAGTGCATGCCGTATCGGTCGGTGAAACGATTGCTGCGATTCCACTCATTAAAGCGCTACAACAGCAATACCCTAATTTACCTATTACTGTTACTACCATGACGCCAACAGGATCTGAGCGAGTTAAAGCATTGCTCGGCGATAGTGTCAATCATGTATATTTACCTTATGATTTACCTTGCGCGATAAATCGTTTTTTAAAAACGACCCAGCCTAAGTTAGTTATCATTATGGAAACGGAGCTTTGGCCTAATTTTATTTGCCAGTGCCATAAACGAAATATTCCATTGGTTATTGCCAATGCTAGATTATCGCAACGCTCTGCTAACAGATATCACAAACTAGGATCGGCTATTGGTAAATTATTGTCAAAAATCAGTATAGTGGCAGCTCAAAATAAACAAGATGGCGAACGGTTTGTCGCATTGGGGTTGCCAAACGATCATTTAGCGATAACAGGTAGTATCAAATTTGACATTAATTTAACGGATCAACAGCGGCAAACAACCACAAAGCTAAAGCAACAATGGCAATTAAACCAACCTGTCTTTATCGCTGCAAGCACACATCATGGTGAAGATGAAATCATCCTAGCTGCCTTTGAACTTTTGTTAACCAAACATCCTGATTTACTATTAATTATTGTTCCTCGCCATCCAGAGCGTTTTAAAGCAGTTGAAAAATTAATTAATGATCACGGGTTAACTTATATAAACCGTAGTAGTAAGCAAGTTCCTACTAAACAAACGCAAGTCATTTTAGGCGACACAATGGGCGAGTTAGCCACGCTTTACGGTCTTGCCGATATCGCTTTCGTTGGCGGTAGTTTAGTGAAACATGGTGGGCATAACCCATTAGAGCCAGCTCTCCACCATATTCCTATCATTAGTGGCGAACATTTTTTCAATTTTAAAGTTATTTGTGAACAGCTTATTACAGCTAAAGGGATGATCATTTGTGATAGCTCCCCAGCTTCCCTTTATTCAGCAATTAATGATCTTTTAGAAAATAACACCAATCGTAAACAGATTGGCGAAAATGCTTATCAAGTATTAAAACAAAATCAAGGCGCACTAGGTAGGCTTCTTGATGTTATCAACCCTTATCTTTGTGTCAAATAAGGCTCGCTTATGGACAAAAAACAAGGATTATTGCTAGTTAATCTAGGCACACCAAATGCGGCAACGCCAGATGCAATAAAGCAGTATCTAACCGAGTTTTTGCTTGATCGGCATGTAGTTGATTTGCCAAAACTGCTTTGGTATCCAATTTTAAAGTACCGCGTAATACCTAAACGAGTGCCTTATATTATTAATCATTACCAAAAAATCTGGATAAATAACGCCTCGCCTTTATTGCATTATAGCCGATTATTATGTGATAAATTACAACACCATTTACCTAATATTCAATGTGAATTAGCCATGACTTATGGCGATCCCAATTTGCAATCTGCGTTAAATAACCTGCGATCATGCACAAAAATTACAGTATTACCTCTCTTTCCACAATATTCAACAACCACTACACTCGCAGTACTTGATAAAATCAAGCAAATTATAACTTCGCTCAATATCATTGATCATATTGACTATATTCGAGATTATGCCGATCATCGAAGCTATATCAATGCACTTTATCTACAAATTAAACAGGCTTTTCACCACCAAGGAGAACCTGACGTGCTTGTGCTTTCTTATCATGGCATTCCTGAGCGTTATATCCATAACCGCAATGATGATTATATACAACGTTGCGAAATGACCACGCAGTTATTAGTCAAAAAATGTCGAGAAAATGGTATAAATATCCCCATTCAAATGGCTTATCAATCCAAATTTGGCAAAGGTAAATGGGTTACACCAAGCACCAGTAGCACACTACAAATTTTAGCTCAAAGAGGCGTTAAAAATGTGCAAGTCATCTGCCCAGGATTTTCGGTAGACTGTATTGAGACCATTTACGAAATTGACGAAGAAAATCGAGAAGTTTTTTTAAATGCAGGTGGCAAAAACTTTTATTATATTCCTGCATTAAATGACACTCATTTACAGATTAATTTAATTATAGATTTAATAAATTATATTCAACCAGTTAAACTTAAAAACTGATATTCAAAAACACAGTAACTTGAAACGTTTTTACAACATAATACGATTAATAAAATAAAAAAGCAGATATCTTTCAAATAATTCAAATTTTAAACTAACAAATATTAAAACCAAGCAGTTATCTATCACCCGTATGATTGATAACGTATGATAAGCTAGTATTGAATAATTCTGTTTTTGAGCACTAAGGAGAAAATTAAGTGAAAATAATCATCATTGGCGCTCAAGCCGCAGGCGCAAGTGCTGCGGCAAAAGCCAAAAGAACAAACCCTGAGGCCACCATCCGTATTTATGAAAAATCGGATATTGTATCGTTTGGTGCTTGTGGGTTACCTTATTTCATTGGTAACCACTTTACTGATGCCAATGAAATGATATCCAGAACACCAGCACAATTCCAAAAAGATGGCATTGAAATCAAGACACAACATGAAGTTATTGCACTTGATGTTAATCAAAAAAAATTAACCATTAAAGATCTCAATACAGGCAATTGCTTTGATGATAACTACGATAAGCTACTACTCGCGGTTGGTGCTAGCCCCATTATTCCGCCTTTTAAAAATAATCAACTAAAAAATATCTTCACCTTACGCGATCTACATGATGGGCTAGCAATCAAACAAGCGTTAACCAATCCAAATACCCAAAATGTTATTGTTGTTGGTGCTGGGTATATTGGGCTTGAAATAGCCGAATCACTCGTTGCCCTACAAAAAAAAGTTAAACTTATTCAGCTAGATGATAGAATTCTTGTTGATGCTTTTGATGAGCAAATTACTGAACTGATAGAAGAAAACATCAAACAACATTGTGACCTACACTTACAAGAACGCGTGTTAGGCTTTGAAGGGGCTCATACAGTCACTCATGTGGTTACCGATAAATCGCAATACCCAGCAGATGTTGTTATCATTGCAACAGGTGTAAAACCCAATAGTGCTATCTATAAAAACATGGGGATCAACACACTTGAAAACGGCGCAGTCATAACCAATCGCTTTGGGCAAACCAATATTACTGACATCTACGCCGCTGGAGATTGTGCCGCACTTCACCATAGAATTAGCCAATCAATGGTGTATATTCCGCTTGCTACAGGCGCAAACAAGCTTGGTAAAATCGTAGGCGAAAATTTAGGCGGAGGACATAATGAATACCCCGGTACTATTGGCACATCAGCCCTAAAGGTTTTTGATATTGAGGCAGGGCGAGCTGGTTTAACCGAAAGCGAAGCAAAAAAAGCCAAAATTCCTTATAAAACTGTAATGGTTAAAGATAAAAACCATAGCAACTATGTTGCTGGGCAAACAAGTGTAACAGCAAAACTGATTTACCATGCCGATACTCGCGAGATTTTAGGAGGGCAAATAGTTGGTGGAAGTGGTGCGGCATTAAGAGTAAATACGTTAGCAACTGCAATATGGGCAAATTTAAAAATTGATGAGTTTGCCATGATGGATTTTTTGTATGCGCCACCATTTTCAAGACCATGGGATATTTTAAATATTGCCGGATCTATAGCAAAATAAAAATACTTGCTTATCTATATAAGCAATATTATTAAAGGTCGATTTTTAACCATATAATTGAATTATCAAAAGAGAGGCTAATTATGCCAGGTGCCATTTTTCAGGGAGCTTTTTTTGAAAAGTTCTTAGTAATTACCCATTATCAAACGCTCATTAGTATTGGACTATTACTTATTTGTTTTTTTGCGGTGATGAAACCGCTACAAGATAAAAAAGTTAATTTTTCAATTCGCATGTTAGTTGGTCTAATACTTGGTGCAGTGCTTGGCTTAGGGATCCAAGCTGTAGCAGGATTCCCAGATATATCAACAATCTGGATGCAGGAAACCGCAACATGGTATGGGCTTTTTGGTCGTGCTTTTATTGCCTTTATCCGAATGTTAGTGATACCACTCATTTTTGTTTCTATTGTTAAAGTCATCATCGATTTTTCTGGTAAAAAAAATCTACCGCAAATCGCATTTAGAGGGATTTTTTGGTTGCTGTTTACAACAGCTATTGCCTGTATAGTCGGTATTTTGTTAGCGAATCTATTTGCCTTAGGTACAATGAGCTCAAACTCTGTACATCAAGCTCACGCAAAACAATACACCAATATTATTGATACCTTTATCAATCTAATACCTAGCAATATTATTGCATCAATGGTAAACGAAAACATTGTGGGCTTAGTCATTTTTTCTGCCTTAATGGGGCTTGCCGCTAATAGAATGGAAAAGAAAAACCCACAACCCATTGCGTTATTTAAAACATTTATCGAAGCACTTTACAAAATCGTCATGTCAATTGCGATGACTGTTATTAAATACATGCCTTACGCGGTCATTGCTTTACTGGCTCGCACCATTATTTCTAATGGAATACCAGCAATTATTCAGGTTTCAAACTTTGTTGTTGCGGTCTATATTGCAACAGCGATTATGCTAATTATGCATATTACTATTGTCTTGATCCATGGTATTTCGCCAACGATGTTTATTAAAAAAGCGTTAGGAACATGGCTATTAGCCTTTACTAGTCGCTCATCAGTCGGCACATTACCTATGACTATCTCAACGTTAACCGTTCGAATGGGGGTAAATACTGGCACTGCCAATTTAGTCGGCTCGCTTGGTAGCACCATGGGAATGAATGGGTGTGCAGGCTTCTTCCCTGCTTTACTTGCCGTGATGGTAGCGCACATGGTTGGTATTGAGACTAATATCCAGTTTTATATTATGCTTGTCATTGTGGTGGTTATTGGTTCAATCGGCATCGCTGGCATTCCCGGTACAGCAACGGTTGCCGCAACTGTAGTCTTATCTGGCATGGGTATGGCTGAATACTTCCCTTTAATTGGTATGGTGTTAGCTATCGATCCAATTATCGATATGGCACGAACTTTAGCCAATGTATCTGGTGCAATGACAGCGGCTGTTGTAACTGATCGAGAAGTAGGACTTATGAATATGACCGTGTATAACGATCCTAATGTCACTTTTGAAAATGAGCCATCAGAAAGCTAATACAAAAAGTAAACTATATAACCGAAAGGGCGCAAACAGTACCCTTTTCGGTTTCGAGTCTATCCTAAGAAAATTAAATGGTTTTTAACCACGCTTTAACATCTTTACCTAAACTTTTGTGGCGCATTGCGTATTGAACAAAGGTTTGCACATAACCGAGTTTGTTACCACAGTCGTGGCTACGACCTTTTATGCAATAAGCATCAACACTATCTTCTTCAAGTAGCATGGCAATTGCATCGGTCAATTGAATTTCACCACCAGCACCTAATGGTGTTTTAGCAAGTAACGGCCAGATCTTTTCAGATAGAACATAACGCCCGACCACAGATTGGTTTGATGGTGCATCTTCAATAGAAGGTTTTTCAACAACACTATACATTTGTGCAACATTGCCTGCAGATAATACTTCACCACGGCAATCAACAATACCATAAGAAGAGACTAATTCCTTGGGCACTGGCTCAACCATGATTTGGCTATGTTTGGTTTCATGATAATTATTAATCATTGCGGCTAAATTATCGCTGGTTAAATCACTTTCATACTCATCAATAATCACATCAGGTAAAACGACAGCAAATGGTTCATCGCCCACCAAAGGATAAGCACATAACACTGCATGACCCAGCCCTTTAGCCAAACCTTGGCGAACACTGGTTATTGTGACATGTTTAGGTAAAATACCTTGTACTTCTTGCAATAACTGACGTTTAACACGAGCCTCTAACATGGCTTCTAATTCAAAACTGGTATCGAAATGGTTTTCAATTGAGTTTTTTGATGAGTGGGTTACAAAAATAATCTCAGTTATGCCAGCTGCAATACACTCTTTAACCACATATTGAATCAGTGGTTTGTCAACAACCGGAAGCATCTCTTTGGGAATTGCTTTTGTTGCAGGTAACATGCGTGTACCCAAACCTGCAACAGGGATAACGGCTTTTTTGACTTTTTTATTGGTTGAACTGTCTAAATTTAATGTCATTTTATTTCCTTAATACAATTAACTAACAGTGGAGCTATAGGTATCGTCACTACGGCGATCATTAACAAATGTATTTTTGACTCGCACTGACTTTAACATATAAGCAATCCAAATACAGGTATAAATGATTGCTATAACAATATCTTTTATAAGAGAAAACTCGAATTTAAATTCAAATGGTAACACGATAAAAAAATACCAACATCTTTGAATTAGCTTAAAAACAATAAAACTGCTACTAAATATAATAAAAAAGTTAGGAAATTTATAACTTTTAGTAAAATATAAAAATATAATATAAGCGTTTAAAAGCAAAAATAAACAATTTAGACCGATGTCACCTAAAATAAACAGCCCCAAATGAACTGTTTGCATTTCCGTGTAGGGATCCAATAATTGTGTCCACACGTCGATAAAATTAATCACATTTAGTCTAGAAAAAATAACATATCCAATAAAAATAAAATAAAAAAATAATTCAATACCAACTAAAATTAGCCAACCGCCTAATCCTTTAAGTTCTTTTCCCTTGATCATTTTTGCGCCTTTTTAATGATTGATAAATCATTAGATTCAATGAGTGAAGGATTATCCCTATCTTTGGCTAAAGAATCAATAGCGATATAAACGATTTGGCAATTCTGCAATACAGCTTGTCTTACTACGAATTTGGCTTTACGGTCACGCGCTTCTTTTTGAGCTTTACTGATATAAAGGTCATCGTATCCATCATCATATAAAGAAGCCCTTTCGAACAAATTTGGAGTTCGCCAAAATGTTTCTTTGGGATAATCTCGTACCAAAATTTGATCAGTTAATTTACCTTTTATTCCGGCATAATGACTTGGTAAATGTTTGCTTTCTCGGCTTTGGGCAATATAAACACGTTGATAATTTTGTGTATTTGAGGGGAGTTTATTTAATAAAAATTCAAGACCTGATAGGTTTGAATACTGGCAATTTTCCAGCGTTAAAGGTGCAGTTCGATAGTTTAACGAACCGCACCCAATAAGTAAAAACAATGTAACTATAAACAAATTACGTAACATTTTTACTCTAAAAATAGTTAAAAAGCGAAAATATTGCTAGACATATATAACCTTAGTTACATTTTATCACTTACTTTTTCGGCGGTATGTGAAATAGCCTTTCCGCCCGATTCAACATCTTGACCAACACCTTTAACGGTGTTACATCCAACAACTAAAGTTGCCATTACTATACCTAATATTAACATTAACACTTTATGGAACATAAAATATACTCCTTTTAGTAACATGTTTATTTTAATGTAGCAAATGCTTCTGCCACACGATCGATATTATGGTGATTTAAACCCGCTACACACATCCTTCCGCTGCCCACCAAATAAACAGCAAAATTATCTTTCAATTGTGTAACTTGCTCTTTATTAAAACCGGTATAACTGAACATGCCTCGCTGTTTAACCAAATAATCAAAATTACGATCAGGTACAGCTTTTTTTAATAATTCAACCAGAGTTGATCGCATGGTTACAATGCGATTTCTCATTGATTCGACTTCTTTAAACCATTGCGCTTTAAGCTCTGGATGATTTAATACATAACTAACTAACTGCGCACCATAAGCTGATGGACTTGAATAATTTTGGCGAACAGTAGCTTGTAACTGCCCTAATACGCGACCAGCGGCTTGACTGTTATCACATAAAACAGATAATCCGCCGACACGTTCACCATAGAGTGAAAATGTTTTCGAAAATGAGTTACTAACAAATCCACACAAGCCTGTCTCTGCCATTTTTCGAATCGCATAAGCATCATCATCAATACTTTCGCCAAAACCTTGATAAGCAATATCCATAAATGGAATAAGATCACTGGCCTTTAACACCTCAATCACTTTATCCCACTGCGTATGTGTTAAATCAGCACCGGTCGGGTTATGGCAGCAAGGATGAAGTAACACAATGCTTTTAGCTGGTAGTTGATTTAATGTTTCAAGCATTGCTTCAAATTTTACGCCACAAGTTTGCTCATCAAAATAGGGATATTTGTTTACCTTAAACCCTGCACCGCTAAAAATAGCGGTATGATTTTCCCATGTTGGATCGCTGACCCATACTTGTGAATTTGGAAAATAACGATATAAAAAATCTGCCCCCACCTTAAGTGCACCAGATCCACCTAATGTTTGTATCGTTGCAATACGTTTGTTTTGATAAGCCACATGGTCGTCACCAAATAATAATGATTGAATTGCTTGGCAATAAGCGGGTAAACCACTCATCGGCAAATACAGCTGTGCACCTTGATTGAGATGATAAATATCATCACGAGCAGTTTTTATACATTGCAATTGGGGAACGACGCTGTTTTCATCATAATAATAACCAATACTTAAATTCGTTTTATTATCTCGGCTATCATTCATAAACTCAGCGACTAACGATAAAATGGGATCCCCTGCATACGATTCTACTTTTTCAAACATGTTCACAATCCAATTGGCACAAAAAACAACAATAAATATTTGTAGATTATTGCACCAACTTTATTGGCAATCAATCATTAAATAGCAGTTTAACAATAAATAATTAATTTGATTTTTGGTTAGAAAATGACTGTATTTTTGATAGTAAAAAGTAATAGATGAGATAACTAAAAATATAACGTGTTTTAACCCGCTTTTTTATACTAAAACGTATGGTTTCCTGAAACTTTTTGACAAAAATTAGCACCTTTTGGTGCTAATCAGGTAAGCAAATTTATTTAGCAGCAATAACTTCAATTTCGACTTTAGCATCTTTAGGAATTCGAGCAACTTGCACGCAAGAGCGAGCTGGAAAAGACGCATTATTTTCAGTAAAAAATGCTTCGTATACCGCATTTACCGCAGCAAAATCATTCATATCAGCTAAAAAAATAGTTGTTTTTACGATATTATTGACTTGATAACCTGCCGCAGTGACAATTGCTTTTACATTGGCTAAACTTTGTTTGGTTTGTTCTTTCACACAACTTGGCATTTCACCTGTGGCGGCATCCAGTGGGATTTGCCCTGAGGCAAATAACATATTACCTAAATCGACAGCTTGAACATAAGGGCCAATAGCCGCAGGTGCTTTGTCAGTGCTAATTACTTTTGCCATATTCGATTTTCTCCTTTTTAATCTATTATTTGCTTTTTTAATTATTAAAATAATCAATGTGATCTTTTTCTCTTCCCTCATTTCAACAGGAACACAATTTGGTGTCAAGTCAACGCAAAATTATGATCGTGGGACTTATGGTAATTTTCTGATATGATAATCGTAATTTTTTATTTATTACGAGAGTTAATATGTTTGAGAATTTAACCGACCGTTTATCACAGACATTCCGCAATATCAGTGGCCGTGGGCGATTATCTGAAGACAATATCAAAGATGCACTACGCGATGTGCGTATGGCATTACTTGAAGCTGATGTTGCACTGCCTGTGGTTCGTGACTTTATTAATCAAGTTAAAGAAAAAGCTGTTGGCTTAGATGTCAGCAAAAGTCTTACACCTGGTCAAGAATTCATTAAAATAGTTCAAGCCGAGCTGACAAGCGCAATGGGGGAAGTCAATAGTTCACTTAATTTGGCAACCCAGCCTCCCGCTGTCATGTTAATGGCAGGATTACAAGGTGCAGGTAAAACAACCAGTGTCGCTAAACTAGCTAAATTCCTAAAAGAAAAACAAAAAAAGAAAGTGCTAGTTGTGTCTGCGGACGTTTATCGACCAGCTGCAATTAAACAGTTAGAAACACTGGCTAAAGCGATTGATGTCGAATTCTTCCCATCTGATATTACTGAAAAGCCTGTTAATATTGTTAATAAAGCAATTTCCCATGCAAAATTGCAATTTTTTGATGTGCTCATTGTCGATACCGCTGGTCGTTTGCACATTGATAATGACATGATGGATGAAATCAAAGCACTACATCAAGCAATTAATCCAATTGAAACATTGTTTGTGGTTGATGCTATGACAGGGCAAGATGCAGCAAACACAGCTAAAGCATTCAACGATGCTTTACCACTCACTGGTGTGATTTTAACCAAAGTTGATGGTGATGCTCGTGGTGGGGCAGCATTATCTATTCGCCATATCACAGGTAAACCAATTAAATTTTTAGGGATGGGAGAAAAAACTGATGCGTTAGAGCCATTTTACCCAGACCGTATTGCTTCACGAATTTTGGGGATGGGAGATGTCATCTCTTTAATTGAAGAACTACAAAGTAATGTCGATCGCGAAAAAGCTGAAAAAATTGCTAGAAAGCTAAAAAAAGGCGACAAATTTGATTTTAACGATTTTCAAGATCAACTCAAACAGATGCGTAATATGGGCGGAATCGGAGCAATGCTGGCTAAATTACCGGGTGTTGGTCAACTTCCAGATCACATCAAAGCTCAAATGGATGATAAAATTACCATAAAAATGGAAGCAATTATTGGTTCAATGACATTAAAAGAACGCGCTAACCCTGAAATTATTAAAGGATCGCGCAAACGTCGCATTGCAAATGGTTCAGGAACTCAAGTTCAAGATGTCAATAAACTATTAAAACAGTTCGAAGATATGCAAAAAATGATGAAGAAAATGAAAGGTGGAGGCATGATGAAAATGATGCGCCAAATGAAAGGATTAATGGGCGGAGGAGGCATGGGATTCCCACCTCGTTAAATCACCATATACACTGTTTTTAGCTAAAAAATAGCTTGTCCTATCTTTAACTAAAAGTTTTCTGCAAAGATTACCGTGCTCGCAACAGCACGGTATTACCGTTAATTGCTTGATCTAGTCGATTTAAGCTTTGTCGGTTGACTGATTGCAAGTACTGTCCCCATCGACGATATAATGATAAAAACAATTGCTAACCACTGATAGTAGGTTAATTGTTCATGTAACACAATCAGTCCAGAAAGTGCTGCAAAAACGGGCGATAAACTCATTAATGTGCTAAATGTTTTAGCCGGTAATTTAGGCAAGGCCATCATATCTAACCCATAAGGAATTGCCGATGCTAATAATGAAACGACAAAAACCATCGGAATAAGTTCTAATGAAAACATGGCGCTACCAGTTTGCCAGATACCGATAGGAAATAAAAAGCACGAAGCAATAACCGACCCAATTGCGACACTTGATGAACCATGAAGGGCGCTAGCTTTACGCCCAAATAAGATATAACATGCCCAACCACTTCCTGCTAATAGCGCATATAAAATCCCAATGGGATCTAAATGGTTTGATGCTTGATGAATAGGCAAAAGCATAGCAAGGCCGACAACGGCAACACCTAACCAAATAAAATCAAGCACTTTTCGAGAAGAGCACATTGCCACTACAATAGGTCCAGTGAGTTCAATACCAACAGCAATACCTATCGGAATTCTTGCAATCGCATTATAAAAAGCTAAATTCATACAACCAATTGATATGCCATATAAAAAAATGTATTTCAATGCTTTTTTGGTCATGGCTTTGCGCCATGGTTTAAATATCAAAACTAACAAAATTGCCGAAAAAAATAACCGCCAAGCAGTCATTCCTTGAGGTCCGAGAATAGGAAACAAATATTTGGCTATAGATGCGCTACCTTGAACCGAAATCATTGAAATTAAAATAAAAAAAATAGGCAAAAATCTTCTAAGCATACAGAATTACCATAATTGAACTTTGAAATTATTGCATATACAACGGGTGACAAAGCATTTTAAGTAGGCATGCACTTGAACATAAAATTAACTAATAACAGACTAGTTTATCTGTTAATTAGTTCTCTCTTTTTACTGACAATAAGGCAAGATCTTGTAATGCTTGTTTATAGGGTGAATCGGGTAAAATAGCGACAACATCAAACGCTTTTTGAGCCTCTTCTTGAGCGGTTTGTAACGTAAAATCTAGCGACCCACATTCATCCATGATTTGTAATATACGATCTAATAAATTTCGCCCATTACCTTGCTCTATTGCTTGACGAATTAAAGTTGCATCTTGAGCATTTTTAGTGTGGCGCATTGCATGTAAAAGCGGTAAGGTTGGTTTACCTTCGTTAAGATCATCGCCTAAATTTTTACCTAATTTTTGGTTGCTATCAGCGCTATAATCGAGTAGATCATCAATGATTTGAAAAGCTGTACCTAAATATTTGCCATACTCTTGCAAAGCAATCTCTTGTTGCTCGTTTGCACCAGCTAAGACCGCAGCAGAATGCGCGGTCGCCTCAAATAAACGTGCGGTTTTACGATAAATAACATCTAAATATTGTTCTTTCGTGATATCGGGATCGTTACAATTAATCAATTGTTGTACTTCACCTTCAGCAATCACATTTGTTGCCGCCGACATGATCGTCAATACTTTAAAAGATTCTGTACGCACCATCATTTGAAAAGAACGTGTATAAATATAATCACCAACAAGCACACTTGCAGCATTACCAAAAATTGCATTAGCGGTCGATTTACCACGGCGTAAGTCAGACTCATCAACAACATCATCATGCAATAAAGTGGCAGTATGAATAAATTCAATAAAAGCTGCTGTGATAATATGTTTATCGCCTTGATAGTGAAGTGCTTTAGCAATTAATAATGCAATAACAGGGCGTATGCGCTTTCCACCACTACTAATGATGTAATTACCTAACTGATTAATTAAAGCCACATCAGAACTAAGTTCTGCTTGTATAGCTTGATTTACTTTTATTAAATCGTCTTTAACAAGATCGAGTATTTGATTCATTGACGGAGTGTTCATCAGCCTAACCATTACAAATAATAGATATCTATTTTCTATTATCTGATAAATATCATGATGCAACAAGGTCTTATCTATCATATTTCAAAAAATGCTACAAATGATAAGCATTTTCATCTAGAATACTTAACTTAAGTTAAAAATGATTATTGCTATGAAGATTAACTTTGATATAGACATAGATAATGCTAAGGCTCCTTTGAGCCCTACTAAAAAGAAGCCTAAGAGTCGCTATATATGTACATCGGCTTCTGTAGTATCACATCTTGTATTATTTGCGCTACTGTTTAGCTCGGCCTTATTTACTGAAAATATTGTTATTGATGAAGGCGATAATGCAATTAAAGCTGTTATGGTCGATTTATCGCAATTGGCAGCTCCCGAGCAATCATTAGTAGAAAATAACCCCGATATTAAAGGTATGGAAAATAAAGAAATTATTGATAATAAACCGATTGAAGAAATTCCCACTGATCCAGTTGTTGAACCAGAAGTCGTTAAAGAAGAAACAATCGATCCTATTGTTGAAAAAACACCCGACAAACCTACTGTAGATCCCCAAAAGAACATCGTGGTGAAAAAAGAATCAAAACCGAAGAAAAAACGCTCACCAGCCCAAAAAGCTTCACGTCAACAAGTCAGGCAAGAGGTTGCCAGTGAAAATGTCGCTAATACTTCCGTAGCCCCAAAGATTTCAGATAGTCATCGATATTCAGGCAACCCTTCGCCAATTAGACGAAATCAACCCGAATACCCACGGCGAGCGCTTGATATGCGTTTAGAAGGTTATGTGATTGCTATGTTTGATGTTAACAAAGATGGGCGGGTTGAAAATATTCGAATAATAGAGGCCAACCCTAATAATATTTTTAATCGTTCAGTAATCAACGCCATGAAAAGTTGGAAATATCAACCAATTGCTAGCAAAGATTTAAAAATAAAAATTATCTTTAATCGCGATAAATCAATTAGTCTAGATTAATAGTGATGTCGATGGAAAAGCCATAACTTCAATTAAGAAATTATGGCAACGATACAACTAATAAGCAAATTTGTTTGCCATCAATTTTTCAATTTTTACTGGATCTTTGGGCACATCAGAGGTCAATACTTCATTACCTGACTCAGTAATTAAAATATTATCTTCAATCCGAATGCCTATGCCTTTATATTGTGCCGGCACATTTGCATCTTGGTTAATATAAAGCCCAGGTTCAACTGTTAATACCATACCTGGCTCTAAAATGCGGCTGCGATCACTACCAACATCATGCACATCTATGCCTAACCAATGTCCTAAACCATGCATATAATAGTGAGTGTAGGCTTTGTTAGTAATTAAAGTATCTATATCTCCTTGCATAATACCTAATTTAACTAAACCCTCTACCATCGTTCTAACAACATGATTATTCACATCCATAATTGATGTGCCTGGCTTAAATAATTTAATAGCTTGATATTGTGATGCTAAAACAATGTCATAAATTTCACGCTGAGCTTGGCTAAATTTACCATTAATCGGAAAAGTGCGTGTAATATCTCCTGCATAGTATTGGTATTCACAACCCGCATCAATCAAAACTAAATCACCATCTTTTAACTGATCACTGTTATTTTCATAATGTAAAATGCAACCATTATTACCACTACCTACAATAGTATTATAAGACGGTGAGCGGGCGCCATGCCAAGCAAACTCATGTAAAATTTCGGCCTCTAATTGATATTCATGCATATTCGGTTGACATTTTTGCATAGCGCTAATATGAGCTTTTGCACTAATCTTGCAAGCTTGACGTAAAAGTTCTATTTCAAAATCTGATTTAACCATGCGCATTTCATGGACGATAGGACGCCAATCAATTTTACAATTAGGCGCAGATAAATTCATTCTACTACCTTGTCGTAAGGTGTTAATCGCATGATCCACAATACCATCTGCATATGCATACTGTTGATCAGCATGATAAACTGCCGTTTTACCATTTAATAAATCAGGTAATATCCTATCAATTTCATCAAATAAATATGCCTCATCAATAAATATAGTCTTTAATGCGGCTTGCTGCCCTAAACGGTAACCTGTCCATATTTCTGCCAAAGCATCTTTTTTGCGGTTAAATAATACATATTTCGGTGTATTATCCTTTTGTTTAATGACCACAAAAACCGCTTCTGGTTCGGCAAAAAGAGTAAAATACCAAAAATCACTATTTTGTCGATATGGGTAATGCGTATCATTACTACGTACAACTTCTGGAGCTGCAAAAAAAAGAGCAATACTATTTGGCACCATTTCGGCTAATAATTTCTCTCGCCGTGCCAAGAGTTCTGTTTTGATATCGGTGTTTATCATTATAATTGCCTTGAGGTATGTAATTACTATTATTAATGGATTGTTGGGCGAATATCTGGCTCATTAAATTCATCAAAACATAGCATCGAAGTTATGCGAACATACTCTTTTATTTCTTCAAAAGCAAAACCAAGTTCTTGCTGATCTTCATTTTCATCATAACCCAATTTAACAATTTGGCGAAGATCATAAATAGCCTCACCAACATCACCTTTGATGTGGTTAATTTTAGGTTGTACAAGTCCAATGCCAAGCAAGAAATGATTCACCCAGCCGACTAGATCATCAAGCTGCGCATATAAATCCTTATCACTTAGTAATAATTGGAAGCTGAAATCTTCTTCAAAGAATTGTTGTTTGGTAAGCGTATAAAGATGGCTTATTTTTTCATCTAATGATGCGGGCATTTTTTGACCATTGTTTAACATATCTTCAACCAATGGATGCCAACTTTCATCAAAATTACCGCCAGCTAATATGCCTGAAAGAAAACCGTGCAGTTCGGCTGCGGTAATACCTATTTTATTTTGAATTAGTTGACCATTAAATTCGTCATAATTAATCGCATTTGACATAAACTTCACCTTAGTCTTATTGCATCATAAAAAAATGTACTCTGCACTTTCTCTGATTATTAGTATATAATTATAAATAATAAACAGGTTCCTGCACTTTATAAAGGAATTATTTTGAACATTGTAGAATTAACCATGAAATTGTTTCTGCAGCTATTATTTTTTGTAGGATTATCATTATCATTAACTGCCTGTGGCTTATTTCTATCAAATAAAGGTATGATTGTCCTTGATGTGCGAAACAAAATACATACTAATGTAACAGGTCAAGATTTACCTAAAGCTTATAAATTAGGTGATAGTGAGCAAGAATTACAACGATTTGAAACTTTCTGTAGAGAAGAGATACGAGCATCACAGCTTGATGGTAGTGAAGAAATGGTTTTTGAAAATATAAAACATGGGATTCATGGACAGGTAGAATTTAAAAAATGCAGTGATAAGATCACGCGTATCTATCAGTATTGATCAAATATGACTATCTTAATAAATTAAGATAATACGATTGACCTAATATAAAAGATATATGAAATCTTACTAGCCTTTCAGGCTGTTTTTATTTATATTGGTCGCTAGAATGAAAATATTTTGGGAGTAAAATAATATGTATAAACAAGATGTAACCATTACAGCATCTAACGGTCTTCATACCCGCCCTGCTGCACAATTTGTTAAAGAAGCAAAAAACTTTAACGCAGAAATCACGGTCACATCTAATGGCAAAAGTGCAAGCGCTAAAAGCCTATTTAAATTACAAACATTAGCTTTATCACAAGGCACAACTATTACTATTGAAGCTGAAGGCGAAGACGAAAAAGAAGCTGTTGATCACTTAGTAAAATTAATTCCTGAGTTGGAATAAATAACTCCCGATTAGCTATGAATGGTTTTAAAATTGAATAAGGATTAAATGTTATGGTATCAGGTACACTTGTTTCCCCAGGTATCGCTTTTGCTAAAGCGCTATTATTAAAAGAAGAACCTATTGTTATTAGCAATAGACAAATTCTTGATAACAAGATTGACGCTGAGATTGAGCGCTTTAAGGAAGCTCGAGAAAAATCAAGCAAACAACTTCATGCGATCATGGAACGGGCGAAATCAACATTAGGAGAAGATAAAGCGGCCATTTTTGAAGGGCATATTATGCTTCTTGAAGATGAAGATCTTGAACAAGAAGTTATTTCTCGTATTCAAAGTAAGCACTCAAGCGCTGATGCTGCTGTTCAATCTGTTTTTGAAACTCAAGCTAAAGAGCTCGAAAATTTAGATGATGAATATCTAAAAGAACGTGCTGCAGATATTCGTGATATCGGTAAACGATTACTAAAAAATATTTTAGGTATTGAAATTGTTGACTTAAGTGCTATTAGCCAGCCATGTATTTTAGTTGCAACTGACTTAACGCCGTCTGAAACAGCTCAACTAAACTTAGAAATGGTATTGGGTTTTATTACTGATGCTGGTGGGCGCACCTCGCATACCTCAATTATGGCTCGTTCTTTAGAAATCCCTGCTATCGTTGGCACATCTAATGCAACTCAAGCAATCAAACAAGGTGATTTCATTATTCTAGATGCGATCAATAATGCTATTTATATCAACCCAGATCACACTACTCAAGAAAAGTTAAAACAAGTTCAAGCTAAATACCTTAGTGACAAAGAAGAACTTGCTAAATTAAAAGATCTACCCGCTGTAACCCTTGACGGTCACCAAGTAGAAATTTGTGGCAATATTGGTACAGTACGGGATATTGCTGGTGCTGAACGTAATGGTTATGAAGGTGTTGGTTTATACCGCACAGAATTCTTATTTATGGATCGTGAAGCGTATCCTGACGAAGAAGAACAATTTAAAGCATATAAAGAAGTAGCTGAATCAACAAATGGTTTATCTGTGATTGTACGCACCATGGATATTGGTGGTGATAAAGATGTCCCATATATGCATTTACCAAAAGAAGAAAATCCATTCTTAGGTTGGCGAGCAATTCGTATCTGTTTAGATCGTAAAGAAGTGCTTCATGCACAATTACGTGCAATTTTACGTGCATCAGCATTTGGTAAATTGCGCATTATGTTCCCAATGATTATTTCTGTAGAAGAAATCCGCATATTAAAGTCTGAAATCAATATCCTTAAGGAACAATTAAATGCTGAAGGTAAAGCGTTTGATAAAAATATTGAAATTGGTGTAATGATTGAAACGCCAGCAGCCGCTGTAATTGCACATCACTTAGCCAAGGAAGTCGATTTCTTTAGTATTGGAACCAATGATTTAACACAATATACGCTTGCCGTTGATCGTGGTAATGAATTGATTTCTCATCTTTATAACCCATTTTCACCTTCAGTACTAACACTAATCAAAAATGTTATAGATGCTTCTCATAAAGAAGGAAAATGGACTGGTATGTGTGGCGAACTTGCTGGTGATGAAAGAGCGACAATTTTATTACTTGGTATGGGGCTTGATGAATTTAGTATGAGCGCAGTATCAATTCCTAAAATTAAAAAATTAATTCGTAATACAAATTATGAAGAGGCGAAAAAATTTGCTGATACTGCATTAGAAAAAGCAACCGCCAAAGAAATTATTGATTTAATTGAAAATTATACTGCTGAAAAGCAAATTTGTTAGGAGACAATAATGGGTCTATTCGATAAAATTAAACAATTCGTATCCGATGATAATAAAAATGGCATCGAAATTATTGCCCCCTTAAGTGGCGAAATTGTCAAAATCGAAGATGTACCAGATGTGGTTTTTGCTGAAAAAATCGTTGGTGATGGTATTGCAATCAAACCTTCTGGTAACAAGATTGTTGCGCCATTAAATGGTAAAATTGGCAAAATATTTGAAACCAATCATGCTTTTGCTATTGAATCAGACGAAGGCATTGAGCTTTTCGTTCACTTTGGCATTGATACAGTAGAACTAAAAGGTGAAGGCTTTACTCGTGTTGCCGAAGAAGGCCAGCAAGTTAAAATTGGTGATACAATTATTGAGATTGATCTACCTCTACTTGAAAGTAAAGCCAAATCAGTATTAACACCTGTGGTTATTTCAAACATGGAAACTGTTGCCGAACTAACTAAATTATCAGGCTCAGTTGAAGCGGGTCAAACACCGATCATGCGAGTTAAAAAACAATAATCATTGTTGATAAAAAAACCTTCAGTGGAAACTGAAGGTTTTTTCTTTATATTTAAGCACTTTATTTCTTGAGACTTCTTAACGCCACTTTTTATATTGGTTAATTAAGTTGTTTGTCGACTCATCATGAGAGCTCACTGGTTTATTGTCCGCTAGCTCAGGTAAGATACGTCCAGCTAATTGCTTACCAAGTTCTACCCCCCATTGGTCAAAACTAAAGATATTTAAAATAATACCTTGGGTAAAGATCTTATGCTCATACATCGCAACTAATGCACCAAGTGAATAAGGCGTAATTTTTTTGACTAAAATTGAATTGGTGGGTTTATTGCCATCAAACACTTTAAACGGCACAACGGATTTCACTTCATCAAGATTTTTGCCAGAAGCAATAAATTCTTGCTCAACCTGCTGTGCTGTTTTACCAAAAGCTAAAGCTTCAGTTTGTGCAAAAAAGTTGGACAATAATTTTGGATGATGATCACCAATAGGATTATGGCTAATCGCTGGCGCAATAAAGTCACAAGGAATCAGTTTAGTCCCTTGATGAATTAATTGATAAAACGCATGCTGACCATTAGTTCCCGGTTCGCCCCAAATAATTGGGCCGGTAGTATAAGGTGTTTTATTGCCACTTCGATCGACACTCTTACCATTTGACTCCATATTACCTTGTTGGAAATAAGCCGCAAAACGGTGCATATATTGATCATAAGGTAAAATCGCCTCGGTTTCTGCACCACAAAAATTGTTGTACCAAATACCAATTAACGCCAGTAAAGTTGGGATATTTTTATCAATTGGCGCGCTTTGGAAGTGTTTATCCATAGCATGCCCACCAGCTAGAAATTGTTTGAAATTATCAAAACCGATTGATAACACAATCGATAAACCAATGGCAGACCAAGATGAATAACGTCCACCAACCCAATCCCAAAATTCAAACATATTAGCGGTATCAATACCAAATTTTTCAACTTCCTTAGCATTAGTTGAAAGCGCAACAAAATGTAAAGCAACGGCTTTATCATCTTGAGCTGCATCAAGTAACCATGCTCGTGCCGTTTGTGCATTAGTCATGGTTTCTTGAGTAGTAAAGGTTTTAGACGCCACTAAAAATAAAGTAGTTTCAGGATTTAAACCTTTAAGAGCTTCAACAATATGTGTACCATCAACATTTGAAACAAAATGCATATTTAAATGGTTTTTGTAAGGACGCAGCGCTTCGGTAATCATATGAGGACCCAGATCTGAACCACCAATTCCAATATTTACAACATCAGTGATCGCTTTTCCAGTATAACCTTTCCATTCGCCACTAATGATTTTTTTACTGAATGATTCCATCTTTGCCAATACTGCATTAACATCATCCATCACATTCTTACCATCAACATAAATTGGGGTGTTTGATACATTACGAAGCGCGACATGCAATACAGCACGATCCTCTGTACGATTAATTTTTTCACCACTATACATAGCTTTAGTTGCACCAGATAGATCGCATTCATCAGCTAATTTATAGAGTAGTTCTAACGTTTCTTGCGTTATCCTATTTTTGGATAAATCAACCAAAAACTCATCTTCAAAAGGAATGCTGAGGTTTTCAACTCGTTTAGCTTCCTCTTTTAATATTTGTGCAATTGTTTTGCTGTGATGTTTTTCATAGCTAGCTTGAAGAGATTTCCAAGAATGGGTCGTAGTTGGATCAATTGACTTTAACATAACTTATTCCTTAAATAATATAACTCTACATCCATAATATAACTATGCCCAGTATGATGCAAGATAAGGATCTTATCGGATAAATTAAGTGTTATTGAAAATAATTGATATTGGATAGGCTATACTAATTCATATAACTTTTTTAAGGGGCAAGATAAATTTAACTCCAAAAAAGCAAAGTATATGAATTAACAAAAACGTCCAAGACAAACTTTCAGCGCTAATTTCAAATCGCGAATAGTGAAATGTTATCGCAAGGGGAAATCACGCAATGATTTGGTCAAAAAATAGGATCTCACACCATTTGCTTTAGAACGCTAGATAAATCAATCTAGTAAAAGTAACTCATTTAGCTCTAAGGGTAATCGCACTCCAAAACAAAATGAATTAATGCCTTACGCAAAAAACTTAAACAGCTGCGTACGAAAAACGAAATCCTAAAGCAGGCTGCACTAACAATGGTGCGAAAATCAAAATTCTAAAAAATAATCAACACGTTATCCTATTGTGGCATTATATCGCTACTTAGGAATATCAAGGCATCATGCCTAATATCAGTGCAAAGCTACAAAATATAAACCTACCTCATATTATGCAGAAGAAATATTGACGGCCTACAATTGTAGCTGTCAATCTTATAGCTCTAGGTGAATTCATTTTGCCTTAGAACAATTAGCCATCTGCGTTTCGCGTTGTCACATTGTTCGGGTAATGAAGTCACTATCATTGACATCTAAGTGCACAGTTAAACGTTACCAAATACATCAAACCGCAATTTTGTTGTTTGAATAGGTGTTGCCATTCCTAGTTGTATGAATTAGTGTAACCTATTCAAGATCGGCGAAGCTGGGGTGATTTTGTGAAAAATAAAAATACCAATCAATTAACACAATTAGATGATGTATCAACTGTTATTGGAGTAAAGTAATGAGCAAAATTGATTTTACCTTACATAATATTCCATTATTACTTACGAGAAATAAAAGTAAGCAATGGCAAGAGGATATTATTCAAAGTTCAACAGCCTTATTAAACTTTTTAAAAAATAATGAATTATTAATTGGTCTTGAACCTTTTGATGATACAGGAAAATTAAAAACTGATACTGTTATTAAGATATCAAACGTTACTCAAGAAGGCTTAGAATTATTCAAAACTACTGTAGATGAATGGTATAAATATCTCGCTAAAAGTACAGTTCCCGATAAGTATAAAAATATAAGTCGCTTAGAAAAAGGTTTAGCTAAAATTCGAAAAACTAAAAGCTAATTAAAAAATGAAAGGCTATAGTCATCAACATATAAAAGCTAATTTTCCAATAAGATAATTGTATGTACTAGCTCAAACTCTAATGATTAGCATAATTATTAATGTAACAACCTTGACCGACTGGTAAGCAAAAAACACAGCAGACATGGGTAGACCGATTACTACTATGATCGCACCGGCAAAATTGTAGGCTGTCGCAATCAAAGATACGAGAAACCCTGCAATATGATGTCACCGCAAACATATTGGATCGCAAATACAGATAAGAATACAGCAACCACAATCTGATCCGCTGTAACCAGCTCCTGCATTTCAGAAGCCACCACTACCGCTATGACGAGCACGGCAGAACCCAGACCAAACAGACCATCGGCGCAACCCAGCACTATCACTACGACGCCGACCACCGCCTGAGCGAAGTACGCATTGAGCAAACAGGCCGCAGCCAGCGTTATGGGTATGTTTACGATGCCCTTGGCCGGCGTATTGAAAAGCATCAGCTAGACCGTGAAGGCAAACCCTACAACCGTACCCGCTTTCTGTGGGACGGCTTAAGAATGATTCAGGAAACCGGCACGAATCACCCCACCAGCCTGTATATCTATACCGACCAGAACAGCTACGAACCACTGGCACGCATAGACACAGACGGCAACCATGAACAACATATCCGCTACTTCCACACCGATCTGAATGGTGCACCGGAAGAGTTGACCGACGAAAACGGTAAAATACTGTGGGAATGTAGCTTTCAGTTATGGGGAAAGCGGATTCATGAAATCGAACACGAATCAGTAGAGCAAAACCTCAGATATCAGGGACAATATTTAGACAGAGAAACCGGCCTACATTACAATACTTTTAGGTACTATGATCCGGATATAGGTAGATTTACCCAGCCAGACCCGATTGGGTTGCTGGGTGGTTTTAATCTGTATCAGTATGCGCCTAATGGGTTGACTTGGATTGATCCGTGGGGCTTATGGTCTTTCTATGAATTAATAAATTCTTCTGGTGAGACTGTGTATTATGGAATAACTGATAGATCAGTCCAAGAAAGAGTAATGGAACATGTTAGAGACGGAAAAATATTTAGCAAAGTCAGATTTGTAGATGGACTAGAGAATAGAATAGAAGCAAGAAATTTAGAGGGATCCGCATTATTCCATAAATCAGGTAATTCCAATATGCTTAATGCTATAAGAAAAGATGGTGGGTTTTATCATAGTTATAAGCCAGACAAATTAGCAAATGGAAGAATATTGCTCAGCCAAGCTAAAATTGAAAGTATTCTTTCTAAGGGCTATACAATGAATGTGAAAAGTAATGGTAAATTTATCGGTAAAGGAATATGCTAGATGACACAATTAAAAAAAAATATCGACATTTTGAATATTCTTGCTTACAAAATTAAAAGTTGGGATAGAGAAAATGATCTTATAGAACTATCAGAGCTAATATCTGATTTAGAAAAATTTAGCAGAAAAGAAAGATCTTTGTATTATAAAGAATTTTTTCCGATGTTGCATTGGCTGAAAAATTAATATACTTGTATAAAAATGAAAATTTAACCAAAGAAGCTACTATAAATATAGTATCTTGCATAGGAAATATGATAAAAGGATATAATCTCCCCCCTTTAGATAATTTTTTTAAATTTTTTAATGAATTGAAAAATGTTAAGAAAATAGATTACTATGTTTCTTTATTTATTACTAATTTCCCACAGTTTTATATGGAGGATAAAAAATGGGATTATATCTTATCAATTTTAAATATCAGTCCAAAAGCGAAATCAGAAAGAAACTTTTACATTGAAATAAAAAAGATTTTAAATCGTAATGAATGCATTCCAAACAATTATTTAGATAAATTTATAGCTTCTTTTGAAAAAATGTATAATAAAGCTAAAAATGATTTTTACAAAAATGATTATAAGGAAATAATTTTGATGTTAAGTAAGTTAAAATGAATTTTATAAATTATATATTTATGTAGTTTAGATTTTTCAACTATAATGGCAGCCAAATCATTGGTTCACTATCAGCAAAAAACACAGCAAACACGGCCAGACCGATTACCGCTATGATCGCACCGGCAGAATCCAAGGCTGCCGCAACCAGAGATACTGGGAAACCCTGCAATACGATGCCGCCGCCAACCTGCTGGACAGCAAATACAGAGAAGACTACAGCAACCACAACCTGATTCGCTGTAACCAGTTGCTGCATTTCAGAAGCCATCACTACCGCTATGACGAGCACGGCAGAACTGCCAGTAAACAGACCACCGGTGCTACCCAGCATTACCACTATGATGCCGAACACCGCCTGAACGAAGTACGCATCGAACAGCTCAACAAAACCGAACGATACCGCTACCTCTATGACGCCCTTGGCCGACGTATCGAAAAACAGAAGTTAGACCGCGAAGGCAAACCTTACAACCGTACCCGCTTCCTGTGGGACGACTTAAGAATGATTCAGGAAACCGGCCCAAATCACCCCACCAGCCTATATATCTATACCGACCAGAACAGCTACGAACCACTGGCGCGCATAGATACAGACGGCAACCAAGAACAACATATCCGCTACTTCCACACTGACCTGAACGGTTGTCCGGAAGAGCTGACCGACGAAAACGGTAAAATACTGTGGGAATGTAGCTTTCAGTTATGGGGAAAGCGGATTCATGAAATCGAACACGAATCAGTAGAGCAAAACCTCAGATATCAGGGACAATATTTAGACAGAGAAACCGGCCTACATTACAATACTTTCAGGTACTATGATCCGGATATAGGTAGATTTACTCAGCCAGACCCGATTGGGTTGCTGGGTGGATTTAATCTGTATCAGTATGCGCCTAATGGGTTGACTTGGGTCGATCCACTTGGGTTGAGCTGTAGTTTTAATAGTAAGTCGAATCGTTGGCGTAATAATGAAACAGGACGTTTTACCAAACGCCCAACTGATCCATCAGAATTAGTTAGAAATGGGAGGGTGAATAAAGCAGACATAGATGCATGGGCCACACAAGGAGGAATACCAAATACTTGGCATGCTGATCCTAATCGTTTCCCCAAAGGTGGATTTAAGTATGAAGGTGAAGGATATAAAGTACATGGACATGGCATGAATCCTGTTGCACAATCAAAATGGCCAACGTCAAATTCAGCAAATGGCCCAACGGCTAGGATTACAAATACTACAAATAAGCAAAGTTATAGAACAGATGGAACATGGGGAAAATTTGACAGTGATAGAAATGCAGCTCATATTCCATTAGATGGATCAGGATATTAATTTATGAACGAGAATATACTATACAATTTTTTGAAAAATAGACCATCCCTTTTAGATTATAATGATGAACTAAAGCTAATAGGTATTATGACTAAACTACCTATGAGTTGGCTCATTAAAAATAAAGATGAATTTATTTGTGCTTTAGACCAATTACATGACTCACATACGGATGGTGGATTTTTATTACAAGAGGAATGTGACGATATTATATTTGATAATTTTTGTGAATGGCTAAGAGAAGTAAATAATAAAACCGGCATACCGACATTAGTGTATATTGATGATTTTTCAAGTGTTGGACTTAATAAATTTAGAGAAAGTATTAGAAAAGATGAAAATACAGATAAGTAAGATCTAAACAATATTAGATCTAAATCTTTATACGTCTTGAATTGGTATTTAGGGGTGTTATTATCATAATTTATTAAGAAAAATGTTTAGTCAATAAATATTTAACAAAATAAAAGGCTATTCATTAATACTAGAAAGTACCGGAAGAACTAACCGATGCAAACGGCGAATTACTGTGGGAATGTAGCTTTCAGTTATGGGGAAAGCGGATTCATGAAATCGAACACGAACCAGTAGAACAAAACCTCAGATATCAGGGACAATATTTAGACAGAGAAACCGGCTTACATTACAATACTTTCAGGTATTATGATCCGGATATAGGTCGCTTTAGCCAGCCAGATCCGATTGGTTTAGCTGGTGGTTTGAATCTGTATCAGTATGCGCCGAATGGGTTGACTTGGGTGGATCCTTTGGGACTTGCAACAAGACCAAATAATGGTAAATACAATATATTTTTTGATCATTCTGTTGACCCAACCAATAGATACTCAAGTGATGCCGTTCAATTTAACAGAGCAAATAAAGAATTCATCAAAAAAATGAATGAGGATGCTGTTTTTAGGAAAGATATGCTTAAAAGATATCCAGAACTTTCTAATTGGATGAAAAACGGAAAGAAAAATATAAGTCCACCAGGGTTAACATGGCATCACCATGAAGATACAAATAGACTTGTTTTGGTCGATAGAAAAGATCATAATAAAAACCACGCTTTATATCATCCTTCTGGAAAAGGTGGGCGTGATATATGGGGTGGAGGTACTCAAGGGCGAAAAGGAAAGTTAAATGGCTTTACTGGTAAGAAACTGTGTTAAATTTTTTATTACGGAGTATGAATACTATGCTTGTTAAAGGTAATCTTTATCCAATAAAGGATATTATTTCTTATGTGAAAGGCAATATTGAAAGAGGTGATGACTTTTGTATATATGGTGAATCAGATGAAGACTTGTTAAGTAATAAAAGTTATTATATTGATGACTATCCAGATGTAGATGATAATGGAAAAGAAATTTATCCACCTCATGCGTTAAAAAAGAAACTAAACTATCTTTATTCTGGTCAGCAATTTGCTGATGTAATAGATTCAGTTATAGATCAAAAACCGTTAGCTACTACAGATGAATTTATAAAAGCTTTAAATTATTACTCTGAATATGATAATTTTTTAGATCTCTAAATTTTTGCAATTATAATATAAGTTATTTAAATAACAGGAATATATTATTTAGTCAAAGCCTCGTTTTTATAGCGATGGCTTCGGCCGCTTGCACCGCGAAATATCACGCACCCAAGGACGCCTGAACACCCAGTTCAAATACGACCGCAACAGCCGTCTGCAACGCAAACAGATACAGCGCAATCAGAATCCCATCCTGCCCGATATCCTCATCGAACGCAGCTACCAGTACGACAACCTCGACCGGCTGGTAAGCAAAAAGCACAGCAAACACGGGCAGACCGATTACTACTATGATCGCACCGGCAGAATCGAAGGCTGCCGCAACCAGAGATACTGGGAAACTCTGCAATACGATGCGGCCGCTAACCTGCTGGACAGCAAATACCGAGAAGACTACAGCAACTACAACCTGATTCGCTGTAACCAGCTCCTGCATTTCAGAGAACACCGCCTGAGCGAAGTACGCATCGAACAACTAAACCGCAGCCAGCGTTACGGCTACGTCTACGACGCCTTAGGCCGGCGTATCGAAAAGCATCAAATAGACCGCGACGGCCAACCCTACAACCGTACCCGCTTCCTGTGGGACGGCTTAAGAATGATTCAGGAAACCGGCCCGAATCACCCTACCAGCCTGTATATCTATACCGACCAGAACAGCTACGAACCACTGGCACGCATAGACACAGACGGCAACCATGAACAACATATCCGCTACTTCCACACCGACCTGAATGGCTGTCCGGAAGAGTTGACCGACAAAAACGGTAAAATACTGTGGGAATGTAGCTTTCAGCTCTGGGGAAAACGGATTCATGAAATCGAACATGAATCAGTAGAGCAAAACCTCAGATATCAGGGACAATATTTAGACAGAGAAACCGGCTTACATTACAATACTTTCAGGTATTATGATCCGGATATAGGACGCTTTACCCAGCCAGACCCGATTGGGCTACTGGGTGGTTTTAATCTGTATCAGTATGCGCCTAATGGGTTGACTTGGGTGGATCCGTGGAGGGGGTGGAGTTGTAAACCAAAGAAATCTAAGCATGCTCTTCAACGTCATAAAGAAGGTAGACCTGTAGGCCAAACTATTAATGATCTTCAAAATGCCCGCCCGAGTGATATATTAAGACAATCTGATGGTCGTTGGGTTATATTAGGACCAAAGGGCAGAGCTCATATAATAGGAAAAGATGGTTCTGAGATTATTACTTTGATAAGAGAGATATCTAAGAAAAACGTTCAGCATAGAATGAATCGAAATACTAACTGGTGGCAAACATTAACGCAAAGTGAATTTGATGAGTTCAAAAATATATTTGGTGATTATGTGAAGTTTTAGGGAGAAAAAATGTATTTATTAGAACATATAAATCCTTCAGGAACTGTAAATCAATTTCATATTGATGTCTCTGAAGATGGATTAATGATTTATGAGTCATGTATTAACTATGTCTTAGAAAATTGTAGTGATGAGGACGTTTACAGAATTACTGGTTGCGAGAATAAGGAAGCTTTAAAAGAAATACAAAAAAATATTATAACTATTTTATACTATTATGCCGCAAAGGATTTATTGCTACCTCGATATATTGATCCCCAGAATAGGTATATAGATCCAAATGAATTATCATGGATAGGAATAGATATTGATAGATTAAATAAATAGATTAGTATTTAGATAGAAAATTGAGAGACACCATTCTATATTATTTTGTGTATTTGCCAGTTAAAGGTAGCGATTGATTCTGCCATCAAATTCTAAAAAATGAACGGGTGCCAAACCAGTTAAAACCCTATAACAGGTGAACGACGTAGAGTCGACTTTGTGGTTAAAAGACAAATGGAAAATGGCGTCCTTATGAGATAACAAGTAAAACTGCCTCTAAGTACAAACAATTAGCAAAAGAAGCTCGGATACATAGTACAGGAAGTATATATGTGAAAAATAAAAATACTAACGAACTGATCGAAATTGAAAGTATATCAAAAGTTATAAGGCAAAATAATGAATAATGGAGACTGTTCATAATTCTGTGTCAGCTTAATTCACAAAGAGATTACATTATCAAGACGATTAGGAAAAAATATCATCAATTGTGACAATGCTAAATTCCAATTTTGGATTGGCATTGTCCATTTTTTCTCCGCATTTTGCAACCCTAAATACAGCAGCTTAAGTAGGCTATTTTCATTAGGAAATCCGCTTTTTGTCTTTGTTAATTTACGAAATTGTCGATGAATTGACTCAATAGCATTGGTGGTATAAATCACCTTACGAATAGGCTCAGGATAGCGGAAATAAGCTGATAAATTATCCCATTTACGACGCCATGATTGGATGACGATTGGATACTTATCGCCCCATTTTTTCTCAAGTTCATCTAATGCATCTGTAACTATCCCCTAAAATAGTACAGCAAAAAAGTAGAAAATTCTCTATGATAAAAGTAAAAGAGGATTTAATGATGAAAAAAATGACTGAACATCAAATCGTCGCTATTTTAAAAGAAGCTGAAGCGGGTATTCCCGTTAAAGAACTGTGCCGTAAATATGGCATGGGTAATTCAACTTTCTATAAATGGCGAGAAAAATACGGCGGTATGGAAACGTCGGATATTAAACGCTTAAAAGAGCTAGAAGCGGAAAACCGTAAGCTTAAACAGATGTTTGCCGAACTGAGCTTAAAATCCCAGCTTCAGGAAGAAATCATAAAAAAGCTTTAGTGCCCACCAAGGCACGTAAAACGTGGGCACAGCAACTACAACAAAATCATTCGGTTACTATTGTTATGAGTTGTGCTATTGTTGGCTTAAGCCGTTGTGCTTACTATTATCAACCTAAGTTGCAGGATGACTCGGTGATTGTTTCGGTGTTGAATGCTATCACAGACCGGCATTTACGCTGGGGCTTTCCTAAATGTTTTCATCGTATCAGAAAGCTTGGCTATCAATGGAATCATAAACGGGTATATCGGGTGTATTGTGAATTAAAGCTTAATCTCAGGGTAAAGCGTAAAAAACGCATTCCTCCACGATGTCCGGAAAGGTTATTAGTCCCCAATAAACAAGGTGAATGTTGGTCAATGGATTTTATGAGTGACAGTAGTCGTAATCAACGTCGCTTTAGGACATTCAATGTCATCGATGACTTTAATCGTGAGGCATTAGGGATTGATATTGCAGTAAGCTTACCCGCAGGAAGGATTACCCGTTACTTAGATAAACTGGCCGAATATCATGGGTATCCATTAAAAATACGGGTCGATAATGGGCCAGAATTTACAGGAAAAACCTTTATAAACTGGGCTAAATCACATGATATAACCATTGATTATATCCAGCCCGGTAGCCCTTATCAAAATGGCTATATTGAACGATTTAATCGTACCTATCGTACTGAAGTACTCGATTTATATCTTTTTAACAACTTA